>NZ_JBSYHW010000088.1:0-7960 GCF_056108345.1 Cyanobium sp. NIVA-CYA 375
GTGTTCCGCACGCGGGTGGATTGGTACGTGGGCTTTGCCGTCTGCAACCGCAAGGCCGCTGCGCGGCTTTACAACGTCGCGCCCATGCCGCTGGTTCTGCCCTAAGCGCCGCCTGCTGGGCAACGCAATAAACCTGCCCGTGCCAACTGATTTGTCCCCCTTTGATCTGGAGCCCTATCCATGACCACCCAAGCCACCCGGCTGCTCGATGCCCAGACGGTGCTCGTCGGCTGGATCAACCACTCGGCTACCGACTGCTACGAACACAGCCGCAGCAGCGGCGATGTCATCAACCTCGGCACCGACCTCGATGCCTCCTGCTCCTTTGTGCTGGTGGCTTCTCACCCCGGCCACAGCGACGCGGTAACCGTGACGCTGGAGCTAGCGCCACTACTGGCTGACGGCACCGCCGGCAGCTGGATAACCGCCGCTGCTGTCGCTATCCCCGCCGCTGGCGGCAAGGTGGAGGCAAGCATCAGCGGCGCTGCCCTGCTGCTGAATCCAGCCGACAGCGAACTAGTTGTGCCGCCCTGCTTGCGGCTGGCCCGCGCTGTGATCTCCCCAAGTACACCGGTGGGGATGTGCGTGGCGCTGACCGCCAACCAGGGGCTTTGAGGTGAGTGCCATGAGTAACCCACTGGAGTCACTGACCCTGGCGGCGGGTTCTGAGGTCCTGCCGCTGGAGCTGCTGCAACCCCTCGACAGCAACAACCCTGCCTCCACCCCCGTTCGCCTCTCGGGCCCGGAGCAGCGGCTGACCGTCAACCCGGATCCGGGAGTGGGCGATGAATCCCTGCTGCCGCCGAGTCAGCTGCTGATCAGCAAGGACGGTGAGAGCCGTTCGATCTGGCCGGTGCACTTAGCCGGCTGGCTGGCATTGGGCTGGCAGCTACACACGGAGTCGCCAGAAGCAGCGCCAGAGCCAGAGCCACTCTCGGAACCAGAACCGGAGCCAGCGCCGGAGCTGGAACCGGAGCCGGAGCCTGATGCAGAATCAGCAGCCCTCGCTGAAAGCAGCACCGCGGAGCTATCCGAATTGCCCAGCCCTGAGCTGGTTGAACCGGCAACGGCCACGGGCGCAACTGCCGCCACCGATGGAGAAGCCCTGCTGGCTTCTGAGCCCCCTGATTTCCAGGCGATGACCAAGGCGCAGATCGTCGACTACTGCTCGGCTGTTCATGGAGTAGAGCTCGATGCCAGCCAGACCAAAGCCGAGCTGATTGAGCAGGCCACAGCGCTGGAAGCCCAGGCCAATGACACGGCTGCGGCTGATCTAGCTGCGCTGGAGCTGGGTGATGCCCTGCTCTGATCACGGCCAACTGCAACCGAGCCAGCGCATTCCTGGCTGGGGGCTGGCAACAGCTCAGCAGCACTGCCCTGGCGCCGATGGCCACTCCCGATCTGGCTGTGCTGGCCCAGCTGACGGCCCAGTGCCGCAGCAGCAGTCGGCCCCAGGGGGTGATCTTCCTGGGTCAGGCCCAGCTGCAGGAAGGCGGCAACCCTGAACCGCCCCCAGCCGGGGGCATCAGTTCAGTGCAAGCTCTGGCGCCGCTCATCAGTGCCACCGCCAGCAATGGGGTGGTGGTGCTCGCGCTGGACCTGCGGCTGCTTGGCCCCCTGCCGACCTGACCCGAGGACTGATCGCCCAACTCTTTTTCTTTGCTGTTTGTCATGGCCACCACCACCGAGAGCCGCACCGCCGGCCGCTCCCTGCCCCAGCCCACTGACCTGCTGCTGGTGCAGCGCGGCAGCACGCCCTACCGGGCCACCGCAGAAGAGGTCAAAGCGTTCATGCTCACCCCGGCCACGGCGACTGCGATCGGTGCGATCAAGCCCGGCACCAACCTCTCGGTGGATGCCGACGGCACCCTCCATGCCGCCATCTCCGGTGCCCTCACCTACCGAGGTGCGATCGACCCCACCACTAGCGAGGCCCCGACAGGCGCTGCAGTTGGGGATGTGTACTTGGCTAGTGCTGGCGGTCCTGCCCTGGCTAGCTGGAGCGGCTTCGCGGGCCAGGACATAGCCCAGGGGGATCTGCTGTTGTTTGACGGGGAGGACTGGAGCGCCAATGCCGCCCTGGGCCCCGATGGCGCCGGCGTGATCCGCATCCAGGTGGCCGCACCGCTGGCCGTCGATGAGAGCGATCCCGCCCAGCCGCTGCTGAGCGTTGAGCCCGCAACCACCGCCGCTGCAGGCGTGGTGCAGCTGGCCGACCCGTTGGCGCTGGCGGACGGCACACCCGGGCGGGTGGTGGATGCGGCCCAGTTGCAGGCGGCGATAGCCACCGCCCAGCCAGCCGGCGACTACATGCCCCTGGATCTGAGCACCCTGCCGGCCCTGCCCTGATCGCCGCAGCTGATGACCCTCCAACCAGGCGACCTGCTGGCGATCACCCGCCCCGCTGGCCCCGCTGCCGGCACTTATCAGCTGCCGGCAGCGGCATTGGCGGAGCTGCTGAACCCTCCGCCGGTGCTGGGTATCAGCGGTGTGGTTTGGTCAACCGTGCGCTCGGCGGTAGACAACAGCTGGCAGGCGATCTGCTGGTCGCCGGAGCTGCAGCTCTACGCCTGCGTAGCGGGTAGCGGCACGGGCAACCGAGTGATGACCTCAAGCGATGGCATCCGTTGGAGCCCCCAACCATCAGCAGCTGATCAGAACTGGGTGGCGCTCTGCTGGGCGAAAGAGCTGGGGCTGTTTGTTGCCGTCAGCGACAGCGGCCTTGGGAATCGGGTGATGACCTCACCGGATGGCCGCAGCTGGACCCTGCGCCAGACGCCAGCCAACAACATCTGGACCGGGGTCTGCTGGGCACCCGAGTTGGGCCTGCTCGTGGCAGTGGCCAGCAGTGGTACGGGCAACCGGGTGATGACCAGCAGCGATGGCCTCAGCTGGACAGTCCGCCCCGCTGCTGCAGATCAGGAGTGGCGCTCGATCTGCTGGGCACCGCAACTGGGCCTGCTGGTGGCGGTGAGCAGCACCGGCGGCAACCAGCGGGTGATGACCTCAATTGATGGCAGCAACTGGACCCTGCGGACTGCGGCCGTAGCCAACAACTGGACGGCGATCTGCTGGGCGGCGGAGCTGGGTTTGCTGGTGGCGCTGAGCAGCAGCGGCCGGGGCAACCGGGTGATGACCTCCCCGGATGGCATCACCTGGACGAGCAGGTCCTCGGCGGCCGATAACGCCTGGACCTCCCTTTGCTGGTCGCCGCAGCGGGAGCTGTTGGTGGCGGTTAGTAGCAGCGGCACCGGCAACCGGATCATGACCAGCGCCGATGGCATCAGCTGGACGGTGCGCAGCTCCCCAGCTGATCTGGGCTGGCGTTCGCTCTGCTGGTCGCCCCAGCACAGGCAGTTTGCGGCGGTGAGCAACAGCGGCGCTGGCAACCGGGTGATGGTGAGCCCCTGAACCATGACTGACACCACGACCCCCCTGCCGACGGTGGGCTCGCGCTGCTGGCGTGACCTGATCAGCCCTGAGAGCGGCGCCACGGTTCTGAGCCTTACGGGAGAGAGCAGTGACGCCGATCCGATGGTGGAGCTGGCCTACGACGAGGGCGGCAGCGGCTGGTGGCCGCTCTCCACGCTGGTGTTCCAGCAGAGCTGAAAGGAGGGCCTCAGCCCCCACTCACCAGCTGCTGGCGCAGGGCGGCGAGGGCCTTCTTCTGGGCCCGCTGCACCGGTAGGCGCAGCTCACGGTGCGACACCGGCATGGCGCTGATCTTGAGCTGACTGGCAGCAGCGCGGACTGACATGCATTCCCGGTGCTTGCGCCGGTGCTTTTGATGGCCGCAGTTGTTCCATTGGTTGCGAGGCCCTGTCGCCTTCTGCGCTGGCGGAGCGGGCTGGCCCGATCAGGCTGGCGGCAGCACTTTCAGCCAACGCCATGCTCCGCATCCACGGCGATCGCAACAGCCTGCTGGCGGCCCTTACTGCCCACTGGGTAGACCAGCAACTGCAGATCCCGCCGCCGTTCAAGCCGCAGGTGCGGCCGATCCGCCGAGGTGTTCCCGCCAGGCATTGATTAAGTAGATGGGATTTGCTCTTGGTGTAGATGAAGTCGGTCGGAGTCCGAAGGTAGTCGTGTGTCAGAGCGAATCGTCAGGTCTAAGGCCAACAAGTCACCAGTGCAGCCGCTGACTGGGGAATGAATTCGCGACTATTTTCACGTCATGGACATGTAAATGTGCTCGTCGATGGTGAGCTGTGGCTCGCTGGTCGATGACTCTAGGGTCCAAGTAATGTCATCCCAGAATGTTGCTCGTTCCTGTTCAACACGGGTCCTTAAAGCGGCGACTTCATCGAGCTTCAAGGGTTGGTGTTTGCTAAGCTCAATTACTATGTATTCGGCTAAGGGGCCATGGCTGTCGCCATCCAAGGCAATGTGACGCTCGAGGTACCAGAGCAGAATTGGTGCATGCAGGGAGGCCCCCACCAATTGATCACGTAGTTCTCTAAATAGACCGGATACGAGTTGTTCCCGTCCGTAGCAGAAGGCTGCTGCAAGCAGGTGAGCCTTGGAGGACCTGATAACCACCTGGGTGGCAGCCATGAAGCGTTGTGATGGCTGTGGGATCGCCGGGTGTTTCAGTGCGGCCTCCAACCCATTACTGGTGACAAGTTGGAGTACGGCTTTGATCGGAGCCGTATCGGCGCCAACCTCCTCCATAGCCAGAAGATAAATTTCAAAGTGACTCAGATAACACGGGCCACCTAGTTGAACCGGCAGACAGTCGCATTCCTCTTCCGCAATCAGCTGATTGATCAAGCTGGCGGCACGCGGATGCGGCGAGGGCAGCCATGGAGACCCCGAGGGAGCCAGCTGCTGCTGGAGAGCTTTCAGCAGCAACATGAAATCCCAAACGGCAAACACATGGTGCTGCATGAACAGACGCAGCTGTCCCATGGTCTGAATTGGCAGGGAGGCAGCCATTACAGAGGAAGCATCAGAGCCCAAGCTCTGTCAGACCAGGGAAGTTCTCAGGTCGCGGGCCATCTCCCCATGTGAACAGCCTTTCGCTCTCTTGAATGGGCACATCGTTGATACTTGCTTCGCGGCGTTGCATCAGTCCAGTTTCCGAGAACTCCCAGTTTTCGTTGCCGTGGGAGCGAAAAAAATCACCTGATTCATCGTGCCATTCATACTGGAAGCGCACAGCAATACGATTGTCGGTGTACGCCCACACCTCTTTGATTAGCCTGTAATCAAGTTCCTTGGCCCATTTACGCTTTAGAAACTGGAGAATCTGGTCGCGGCCTTGGATGAATTCGCTGCGGTTTCTCCAGCGGCTGTCTTCTGTATAGGCCATGGCAACGGCCTGTGGATCACGGCCATTCCAGGCATTTTCAGCCATCCGAGCTTTCTGGATGGCGGTTTCAAGAGTGAATGGAGGGAAAGGAGGCTTGCTGGTCATGGTTGTGTACTGAAGGGGTTGTTTCGCTGTAATCAGGTATTAAGGGCGCTGATGCGAACATTCTCGCTAGCGCTGTAGTTGGCGATCTTTTCCTTCAGCTTCACTGCCTCCTCATCGGTGCGGGTGCAGGCAAAGCCATAGCGCGCTCGCACACGCTCAGAGGCCTCTTCCAAGGCGGCAAGAGCCTTCTGCTCCAGCTCGGCGATGCTCAGGGTGTCGCCGGGTTTGAAAAAGTCATAAATCACCGTGGATGGGGAATAGAAACTGCTGGCGTCGCCATCAGGCCAGCACAGCTGCAGTACAACTTCGGGCATGAGAGTGGTTTGCTTTTTTAGCTTTTGTGGGATTGAAAACTGCGTTCTGCAGTGCGGGTAAAGGCGGCTAAGTGCTCATGGCCGCACTGAAGCCTGTGAGTGGTGTTGCGGCATTCCAAACCTGTTCGGTTTGTCCTTCGCTGATTAGCCATACGCCGGTGATCTCTTGGCTGAATTGGCCGATCTGGCAGTTGATCAGATTGCTGTAGGGCTGCATCAGCCTTTGGAGATCCGATAGCCTGTCTGATGGAACTGCCAACAGGAAGCCAAAGCTGGGAAAGCAGCTGAGCCACGCCAGCTCATCAACTCCAGTGGGCCGCTCCACGGCATCCCGAGCGATCTCGATGCCCAGTCCACTGGCCTCGCAGAACATGGCAGCAGTGCCCACAAGGCCGCCCATGCTGATGTCCTTAGCGGCTCGCGTGATCCCGGCCTGGCTTAGTTGGGGTAGCAGGCTCAGTTGGGTCTGCAGGCGCTTGGGATCAGCGCTGGTGGCCGCATCCCAGAAGGGGTAGTGGCGATAGAAGCTGCCGTCGCCATCGATCAACAGCACCAGGGCATCGCCCGCCTGCGCAGAGCGTGCCGAGAGAACCGGTCCCTCGGCAACACCCAACACGGCAACGGAAAGCGCCGTGTAGGGGCTATGGCTATTGGTATGGCCACCCACCATCGGAATCGAAAATTTGTCACAGGCGAAACGCATCCCCTCCAGAAGCGGGGCGGCCGCCTGTTCCCCCAGGCTCCAGATGCTGTTGACCAGAGCCAGTGGCCGGCCTCCCATGGCGGCGATGTCGCTGAGGTTCACCAGCACAGCACTCCAGCCCGCGAACCAGGGGTCTTCATCCACCAGGTTCGGGTGCATTCCTTCACAGGCCAGCAGCAGACCACCGCGCTGTGCCGGCAGCAGGGCTGCATCGTCGCCAAGCAGGGCAGCGACACCAAGCTCAGGGAAGGGTTGGTGGGCGAAGACGGCTGCCGCTGCTTGGATGTCGCGTTTCGACTGCAGACCACTGAGGGCCCTGAGCTGGTCGGCCAGAACGGGGTGCTCGACAGTGCTCATGCCACCTGCATGCTGCAGGGACGCCGCTCTCCTGAGGGCAGGTAGTAGGGCAGATCAGCCTCCATCAGGTGATGACGGATGCCTTGAATCTCCAATTCATCGATGGATGACCAGTGCAGCCTTTGGAAGAACCTCACGTTCTGGATCTGCACGGTGGCCAGAAAACGATCGCAACCCCAGCCATTGGCTGTCGTGACCGCTTTCCAGATCAACCCTTTGCCGATCTGGTTGTGGCGGCGGAAGGCGTGATGAACGCCGAGACGACCTCCATACCAGAGCCGAGGGCTCTGCTCCACGATCCGCACAACGCCGACCACTCGGCCGCCATGGTCTTCCCCGTGGTGCACGGCTGCGATCGGATAAGCGCGCTCATCGAGCTCATCGAGATCGCTGGTTTCAAAAAGGTGCTGCTCTTCGCAGAAGATCGAACTGCGCAGTTGCCAGTACCCATCTATCAAGGAGGATCTAGGCCTCAGCAGGTGAAAGGAAAAGCGATCAGAGCTTGCTGTGGGTGAGAGTCGGAAATCATCGGCGTCGATGCCGATGCCCCAACGCACCGAGGGAGTGAAAGAGGCCGGAGCTGAACTTGGGCTTCGTCCGATGTCATGGCTGCTGGGATCGATGAAGAACATGGAGGTCAACGCTCGGTTTCAAACAACGACAGAGCTGAACAAGCTCCGCACTTCGCACATCCGGCAGCCATGGCTTCAGAGCTGATATCCGAATCCCTGAGCCGGGTCGCAACTGCGGAGTAGATCTCCACCATGAAGTCGGTGGATGGAGCGGGGTGGTCCTCGAGGGGAGTCCCGGAGATCGGTACAAAAGGAACCACAAAGGGGTAGACCCCCAGCTCAATCAGCTTTTCGCTGCAGGTGATCAGGGACTCGGCGCTGTCGCCGAGTCCGGCTAACAGGTAGGTGGAGACTTGGCCGCGACCGAAGACCGCCACAGCCTGCTCAAAGGCCCGGTAGTAGTCGTCGAGGGTGATCTCGGATTTGCCAGGCAGAATCCGGCGCCGTACCTCTGGCTCGACCACCTCTAAATGCATGCCAAGGCTGTCGACCCCGGCCTGCTTCATGCGCGAATACCAGATCCGGTGACTTTCAGGAAAGTTGTCACTCCTTGGCTGCCATTCAGGCGGCCTTGATTAAGGGTAGCGCCATGAGCGGA
>NZ_JBSYHW010000089.1:0-7725 GCF_056108345.1 Cyanobium sp. NIVA-CYA 375
TCCGCGATTACCTGCCAACCCTCCAGATAGCTCACGCGGCTGCGGCCCTGCTCCCGCTGGCGGACTTTGGCCCGATCAAGCGGAGCGGCCAGGGCGCTGATCTGCTCCTTGCTGAAACCTCCAGCAGAGCTGCGTGTGTCTTGCGGGGCGACGGGGGTGGTGGCGTCAGATCGACGCAACAACGCCAGAGCGGAAGGCTGGGGGCCAGAGCTCTGGCTGGAGCTGGCAGCTGGACGCTCAAGGGTGGTGGTGGTCATGGGCTTTGGACGCCTGGGACGCCGGTGATGGGAACTGGTCGTGAACAAAGGAAGGGGACCGCCACTGCAGCGGGCCGTGCGCGGGGGGCTCTGCCCCCCTCCGGTCAGTGGATGCGCCAGGAGCGGCGGTTGAGCAGCTGGGCGCCGGTGATCTGGCGGCCGGCTTTGAGGGCTTCCTTGATGGCGTTCTTGTCCGGCTTGCTGGTAGTGGAGAAGGTGAGCCACTCGGCATCGAGGGCCTGCTCGTCGTCGATCACCACCGCCTGGGACTTGCGGGAGGTGAGCTCGTGATCGGGGAAGGAGAACCGCGTAGCCGCCGGCTGCAGCTGGGTAAGGACAAAGATCAGCGACTCCTCAAGGGCATCAGCCCGGCCGGCATCAGAGCGGGCCAGATCGGCAAGCCGCTTGGCTTGCTGCTGGCGGTAGGTGGCCTGGCCGCGCAGGTGCTCGATCACCCAGCAGGTGGCATCGGCTTTGGCGGCGAGTGCAGCTTTATTGCCTTCCTCTGCCAGAAGTGCGGCCTCCAGCTCGGTGAGGGCCAGAGCGCGCTGCTCGGGATCATCCGTTTCAAGCTGCTCGGCTAGCTGGGAAATAGCGGTGGTGAGCTCCTGGGCCTCGCTGCCCAGCTGCCAGAGGGAACCAGAGCGCTGCAGCGAGCAGGCAGGGCCTGCAGCTGGAGGAGCTGCTAGCGGTTTGACTGCAGCAGCGGGGATGGGAGTGAGAACAGCCATGGCACGAATGAGGAGAAATGGGAACAGGGGAATAGGGGGCAATGCCCAGGAATCAAGGGAGGCTGGGGGCGTGGCTGATCTGCGCCACAGAGAGCGGCACTGGCGCACGGGCTGCTAAGCGGCGGGCTTCTCTCACTAGCGAGGCGGTGCCGGCGCCACCGGGGAGCGCTACCACCAGCACCGAGACCGGGGCAGCAGCAGAGCTGAGGGCTTCGGCCCGGCTAATCGCCAGCTCGAGCAGCTCCCGATTGCGGATTGGCCCGGCAGCGCGGCCATGGCGGCGCCAATCGGCGGGGAGCACCTCGACCGGCCAGCCCAGCTGATTGGCGGCGCGACCGATGGTGCGATCAGCGCCGCGGGCCCCGCCATGGAGCAGCCCATGGACGAGCTGACCGCTGGTGCGGGCCAGAAGGACAGTGGCGATCTGCGCGGGTAACCAGAGCAGATCTCGGCCACCACCGGGCACGATCACAAGCGAGTGGGATGGGGCTATTGCAGGGCTAGATGAGAGATAAAGATCCATGAATCAGCTGCCAGAGGTGACAACTGATCGGGGCAACACACCACAAATAAAAGAGCGGTAGTGCTGGCGAGATCAGGGAATTGGAATACCGCAGGCGATGGGCTAGGGGCCTTTGGCGCAGCCTTTATTCTAGCAGTACAAACGTACTCTAAAGCGGGTAGAGTGGCTGCGGGGCAATTGATTTGCACAGAGCAAGCCCATGCCAATCAGCCTCGGCTTACTAAGAATTAAGGCCATCAGATTCGAACAGAATTGACCATTTCCCGCGCAGCCGCGCGAGGAAAGCTGGGGCCTCACTCCAGCCAGCAATCGGCAGAGGGCCACCAGCCACCGCAGCCGCGGGAGAGATGCCGTGCCCTACTACCCCAAAACAGGCCAACTGAGGGCGGCGGCGGCTGTCTGACGTCAGCCACAGCTCAGCTGTGGCAAGTTCAAGGCAGCCGCCGGCGGCCGCAGCACTGCTGTGTTCTCTAGCGCTAGCCCCATTTTTTTGAGCGTTGCCGGGCTATTCCCCTAGCAGCACTCCCTTGCACCAACTTGCGTCGTCCTGCAGCGCAACCCACTAGGTGCCAGTGCTTGATCTGGTGCACCTTGGTGTGCGTGGATGGACATTCTTGGGTAGCTGCACCGCAAGGTGGGGCCAGCAAAGCCGATGACGCCTGAGCTCGCTAACTGCGTACTTGAGGGACTCCTGCTGCTCCATGAGGAGCTGTCGCAGGATCCTGAGTCGCCTTGGTATGTAGGCACACCAGATCAGACTCAGGTGCTGCATGACGAGCTCTGGATCTTGGCTGGAGAGCTCTACCCCCGCTCCAGCGCTGCTTTGGTAGATGCCTGGTACCGGGCTGGCCGCTCAGCCTTATTGCCGGTGAACTGCACCGGAGAGCTGTTCAGTAGCCGGCACCTCCAGCTGGTGGGCTGATTAGCTCTGCTACTGCTTGCTGCTCCCTGTCCAAGGCGCAGAGGAGTTCAGCTAGCAGGCGGTCTGCCAACCCTCGTCAGCGCTGCACCGCCCAGTAGTGCCAGCAGCAGGTTGAGGGTGGAATCAAAACCCATCTGCAATTTCTCAAGCGTGCCTGGGCATACCTGACCAACTGGCCGGCCTGCCAAGGCCCGCTGACCGCAGACCCCAGCAGCAAGGGAATAGTGTCAAAAGCTGGGTGCAGATCACTACCGCCAGGGCCTTAAAGACAAAGCGCTCACGATCAAAGGGAGGCTTACTGCTCTGCTGGGCAGGTGGCAGCAAGGGCGGCAGCTCATCGCTCATGCATCTGCACCTACAACCCTGTCCACCCTCTGCTTACGGATGGCAGATGAGCAGCCAGCCGGTGCCATTGCCATCAGCCTCCCAACGCGGCTGCTAGTTCTTCTAGCTGTAGTGCTGGCCTGCGCCGTTGGTGTTGGCGGTGTACCCACCTGCAACCAGATCAGCCTCTCCGTTGGGGTCGTTGTGAATGGCGACCGCCTCGGTGAAACCGATCACCTCACTCCAATGGCCCCCATCTGATGGCGCAGATACAGAACCGTGATGCAGCCAGCCCACGGCCACCGGCCGCCCCAGGTTGATCTGCTGCTCCAAAGCTGCTCGATCACCATTGGTCGCGAAGTTCGCCGTCAGCCCCAGGGACCTCAAGACAGATAGCTGGGCTTCTGCACTTGTGCTGTCGCCGTACTTGGCACGGATGACGTTGTATTCATCGTCCGAGCTGACCTTGCCCCAGTAGCGGGCAGAGCATGGCGCAGCTACTGGAGAAGCACTCGCGGTATCCGGTGCCGGAAGCGTTGTCGTTCTGGTTCTCCCAGGCCACTGGCAGGGGATTGGCATGGCCTGATGCCTCTGGAGACTGGGGTGCCGATGAGAAGGTCTGCCGCCAGGGCTGCCTCGGTGAAAATCGCTGGATCAGCGCTGATGATGGTGAGCAGCAACTGCTCAATCCCCTCGAGTTGCTGGAGCTCTGCCTACCAGGCATTCCAGAACTGGCGCCAGCGCTCACCGCTGAAGGGCGCCTGGGCGGCAGGAGAGGTTGTGGTCATGGCAGCAAGGCAGTCCTTTGCTGTTGCCGCGCCAGACCACTGAGTCCGCCCTATGCTGTTGTACAGGTAGTTGGACGAGTGCGATGCAGGTTGTCAGCTTCTCGGAGGCTCGAGAGAGCTTCAAGGCGGTGCTCGATCGCGTGGAAACCGACGCCGATGTCACCTTGATCACCAGGCGCCATGCACAAGGTGCTGTGGTGATGTCCCTGGATACTTACAACAGCCTGATGGAGACGGTGCATCTGCTGCGCTCGCCTGCCAATGCAGCCCATCTGCAGCGCTCGCTGGAGCAGGCCGAGCGAGGTGAGCTGCTGGACCATTCCCTGATCGACGCTGATCAGCTCGATGCCGGCAGCTGAGCGGCTGGCGTGGACGCCGGCAGCCTGGGATGACTATCTCAATTTGCAGGGACAGGAGCGCAAGCAGCTGAGGCGCATCAACCAGTTGGTCCAGGCCTGCCTGCGGGATCCATTCGTGGGTATCGGCAAGCCGGAGCTGCTGCGCGAAAACCTCTCGGGCTGCTGGTCACGCCGCATCGATGACGAGCACCGTCTCGTCTACCGGCTGGATGGCACCACGCTCGTGATCCTGGCCTGCCGCTATCACTACCGCTGAGGCCAGGTGCTGGGCAATGACACCTGGGCCGCAGGGCAGTCCTTTGCTGTTGCCGCCTCCTAGACCCAGGCCTCAAATGCAGTACGCTTTCACGTACAGTAAGGGGCAGTCATGACCAGCGTGACGGCGACAGAAGCCCGCAAGCGGCTCTACGCCTTGATCGATGAAGTGGGCCACTCCCATGAAGCCGTGCAGATCACTGGCAAGCGGGGCAACGCCGTGCTGCTTTCAGAAGGTGACTGGCGTTCGATCCAGGAGACCCTGCATCTGGTGTCGATCCCCGGCATGCGCGAGTCGATCCTTCAGGGCATGGACACGGATCTGTCTGAGCTGAGCAGCGAACCGGGCTGGTGAGCTGGAAGGTTCTGTTCACCAAGCAGGCGCAGAAGGACGCCCGCAAGCTGGCCTCCGCCTCCCCAGCGCTCAAGGTCAAAGCGCAGGAGCTGCTGAACCTGCTGGCCCAAGACCCCTACCAGCAACCGCCGCCTTTCGAGGCGCTGGTGGGAGACCTCCGCGGTGCCTGCTCCAGACGCATCAACATCCAGCACCGGCTCGTCTATCAAGTGCTCGATCAAGAGCGCATCGTGAAGGTGCTGCGGATGTGGAGCCACTACGAGTGAACGTCCTGTCCTCCGCCTTCCGCTCGATTGGTGAAAGCCCTCGGCAATAGCCCCTGACCTCCCCGGGGCGCTGCCCCCCTGTTGTGCCATGGGCCTCACCCTGATCGAGGCAGCCAAATACGAAAACAGGCTTGAGCATCTAGCTGTGCTCAAGACGTTTTCAGAGGGCGAACTGCTCGCCCAGCTGCCGTTCATGAATATTGCCGGCAGCGGTCTGTTCTATTCCGCTGAACAGGAGCTGCCACCGGCGGTCGAGCCGCGTGCGGAGGCCTGGAGCTTCGCTCCGATCTCTCTCTGTGCATGAGTGCCATGGCACCGCAGCCGCGGGAAAGCAGCCCTGCCCGCCACCCATCACCGGCCCCGGAGCGGAGGACTGCCGTCGTCGCACCGATAGGTGCGCTCAACGAATTCGCACGGAGCCTTGCGGTGTCTGCTCAGCGCGCTCGCGCAAAGGCGAGCAGTGCGCCTAAGTCACCTCGATCGGCCTGCTGGAGAGCGGCGATGTATTGCTGGCGCAGGCCTGAGGTATCGACCAGGGAGCTGCTGCCTCCCCAGGAGAAGCGAGGTGCCCCCAGCTGCTCGATCAAGACATCAGCGATCAGGCGCCCATGGCGGCCGTTGCCATTGGGGAAGGGGTGGATGGAAACCTGTCCGGCGACAATGAAGTTGGCCGGCCAAGGGGCTTGACGCGGGACACTCACCCAATGAGCCCAAGCAGAAGGGCACAGGCTCGCCAATGGGCAGGTCGGCCAAAATCAAACCAGCGGTGGCATCAGTACAGCTGTTCTACTCCTGGTGGGATGGCTTGGGTTGGATTGGCTCAGCTGCCGGCTTCTGGCCAGGGAAGCAGCTTCATATCCCCCACCTTGTTCCAGGTTTTGCATTTGGGATCAGCCAGCCGGTAGATGGCGTTGCCGTCTGGTCCGCTCTTAGTGACGACTAGGACCGGTGCACCAGGCCAGCCGATCCGCCAAAGCTGCTCACCACCCTCCAACACAATCAAATCGCCGGTGGCAGGGTGCTTGAGGTCTGGGGCCATCGCTGCACCGTAGAAACCCACAGGCGATTGGTTGCCAAGTCTGCTCCGGTGCGAGCGGAACAAGGACAACCCCAGGTGGATAGCTCAATGGATCGTCTGCTGGGTGGCTCAGTTTTCGTGTCGCCTCTGGCTCAGTTTTCGATGTCGCCTGACAGCTCTGGCGCTGAAGGATGGCGTGCTCTACTCCTGGCTCAGCAAGGAGTAGGTGTCTTGACTTAGTAACTCCACCACAAGCTCTTTTCTTGTGGCTACGCCACCAGTTAATTCATCTTATTATTGGGATCTTTTTCACTTCCAGAAGATAAGTTCAATGGGGTGCAGCCGAAGCTCTTTCATCAATTTGATTTCATCGCACCAACGCAATCCGGCAGCGATATTAGACAGTGAAGCCAAGAGAGTGAAAATTTGGCGGTCAGTACTTGGATCTGATATTTGACTTGTAGCCCTCGCAGGCTTTCGCCTTATATGTTCTTTTAGATCCGACGCCAGCAGGGTAATGAGCGGATCAAGGAGTGATTGTGGCAAGCACCGGCGGTGGGGCTGGGGGAGGCAGCAGAGGCGGCAGGTGGGGGGTTGGATCCAGGGCTAGCAACTCTGTGCCCTGGCGCCGCAGCTCGAAGTGCAGGTGCGGGCCTGACGCCGATCCAGTCATTCCCACCGTCCCCAGGGGTTGCCCCTGTTCCAGCCAAGCGCCTTCCAGAACGGAGGCTTGATGCAGATGGGCATACAGCGTCTGCCATCCCTCTCCATGATCTATTAACACCGTGGTGCCATAGCCGCTGATCGTCTCCACCAGCAGCACCCGTCCGGCCTGGGAGGCGATAACCACAGTGCCCTGCCGGGCCGCCAGATCGATGCCGGTATGGAGCCGCCAGGCGGAGCGCCGCTCGGAGTAACGCCAGCCCCAGGGGTCCAGGCTCTCAGCCAGCTCGGCCAACGGATAGGCCAGGCGCGGCGCTACCGAATCCAGTTCTGTCGCCAGCACAACGCCCTGGGTGACCGATCCCGTCGCACCCGGGAGTCGCACATCTGGCACCGAAACTTGGCGCGGCAGCACCTGAGGCATTGGGGGAAGAAAGGCCTGGGGCTCGGCTCCTTGGGCCCGCAGGGGCAGCGGGGCAACCACAGCCGCAAGTAGTAGTGACAACAGCACGGGCCAGCTCCGGTGGGTCATAGTTCAGGGGATCTCGCTCCAGCGCCAATCGGGGTCGTAGATCCGCAGGGTGCCAAATCCCACCGGCGCTGGCGAGGGGTTGGGGCCGCTTGTCACGTGAGCCCCCGTTACTCAAAACTCGCAGTCACATGCGCCGTAACGACGCCAGGGAGCAGTGGATAAGGCTCAAGGCCCAGGGCTGGAAGCAGGTGGACCCCCAGTGGGGCGCCGAAGTAGATGTTTAGGCAGGGTGGGTAAAGGAAGCAAGTTGTAAGCCACAAGGGATTAGCGCTAATGAGGTGAGGCCCCGCCCAACTCACCCCTTGATCCCATCGCCGCTTTAGTGAGCGCTAACCCTGCTCAAGTAGGGACTCCTGAAAAAGCCAGATCGACTGCAGCGCAACTTGTTTCAGCGATCGAAACCCGTTAAGGGCACCTCGAAAAATACGATCAGCCCTTGCGTTGAGGCGACAATAGCTTATAATTTGAATAGTTAATTGCATGCCTGGTATGGGCCAAAGAGGCTTCTGGGACGAGCAGCAGAGGGTTGAAAAGCTCAAAACTAAAAAGCCTGTTCTTGAGCGACTTTCCGAATCGATTCCTTGGGAATCATTTCGCCCACTGCTCGAAAAAGGTTATGCGCAAGAGCGCAAAAGCAATGCTGGTCGGCGGAGAACCCCCAGTTTCAGGAAAGTTGTCACCCCTCTGATCAGTACATCCGGGGGCTTGAGGACATGACTAATGCGTCGATAC
>NZ_JBSYHW010000090.1:0-7586 GCF_056108345.1 Cyanobium sp. NIVA-CYA 375
CGGCCAGGGCCGCCAGCCCCACCGCCCAGGCCACGGCAAACAGCACCAGCAGTTCCTGGTTCTGAGCCAAGCGGCCCTCCTGGCTCTCTATTGGGGCTAGACAATTTCACTGAGACAGTCCCTTTTGAGAATGAATGAAGTAGTTAAATTAATTCGAGGTGATCTTTAGGCGCTGGGGATGAGCCTATTATTTGAATTTATTGACTGACAGCTCTTCATCGACTGCTTCTTTTTTCGTCGCGAAAACGGTCTTTCTGATTGGTAGGTTAGCTTTTCTTTGTTTATACTTTCGTGCGGTCTGCAGCGGCTCCCATGCCCAGGCACTGAAATTGATTTTCGAATTATTTGAATCTAAAGGGGTTTGCATATGTTTGCTTCGAGCGAGTGCAGTCTTTTGTTTTGGATGAGCTTGGATGGTAATTCTCTGCAATGGCTTCTGCAGATCCAGGAACCGCTGGGCCCCCTCGGCATCGCCATGGCGCAGCTGGTGCAACCCCTGCTCAATCGCCTGCTGGTTGATGAGCAGCCCCGCCGGCCGCTGCAGTGAGCGCGTACATAGGGTTAACTCCAGCTCGGCTTCATCATTCGGCGCTAGAATAGGGTCCACATAGCACACGCCGCCGTAGAGACGATCGCTGGTTTTGTCGTAGCCGCGGGCCGTGCTCGCCTGCAGATGCACGCTGGGCACGGGGTTGCGCACATGAAATCCATGCCTCCAGAGCACGTAGGCAATGCGGTTGTCGCAACCGGGGAAGCCCAGCAGGAAGCTGCTGGCATACAGCAGGCTCTCGGCCAGTTCCGCATCGGCCCGCACGCCCCACACGACCTGGGTCCAGTGGGGATAGTCGTTGAGATGCAAACCAGCCTTGCCGTGGTTGTAGCGCGTCAATGCCAGGAACACATCCGGCCGAGCAAAGGTGCGGCCCAGCTGCTCGAGGCCCTCATCCAAATAGATGTCGGCGTTGAGAAGCAGGCCGATGCCCGAGCCCTGGCGTTTCACCCAGCGGAACCATTCGGCGTAGGTGATCCGCTCATCGCTGCTCACCACCTCCACCGGCACCGTGCCCTCAGGAACAGGCGGTGCATCGCTCTCGCAAAACAGCACCATGCGGCTGATGCCGGGGTGGTTCAGGTTGCGCCGCAGGCATTCATCAATCTCCAGCTGCCGCTCGGGGGTCCGGGTGCGGTAGTACTGGCTGTAGACGACGATGTCCATCGCTTTAAAGCCTCTCGCTCCCTTGGGCCGCAAAATCCGCCACCGTGCTCACCAATCCCGCTGCGAGGGGGATGCGCGCCCGCCAACCCAGCGCCGCCAGCCGGCCCACATCGAGCTGTTTCTTCGGAGTGCCATCGGGCTTGCTGGTATCCCAGTGGATCTCGCCTTGGAAGCCGGTGGCGGCCGCCACCGCTTCCGCCAGCTCACGGATTGTGAGATCCACCCCGGTGCCCACATTGAGGAACTGTTGCTCGTCTGGCCCCGGCTGCCAGTGCTCCAGCGCAAACACACAGGCTTCGCCGAGATCATCCACATGCAGGAACTCTCGCAGCGGTGTGCCTGTGCCCCAGCAGGTAACCCTCTGGGCGTTTGCTTGCGCTGCTTCATGGAAGCGCCGGATCAGGGCCGGCAGCACATGGCTGTTGGTGGGGTGGTAGTTGTCGCCCGGGCCATACAGATTGGTGGGCATCAGGCTGATGGCATCAAAGCCGTGCTGCCGGCGCAGCGCCTCACACAGCTTGATGCCGGTGATCTTGGCGATCGCGTACCACTCGTTGGTGGGTTCCAAGGGGCCCGTGAGCAGCGCCTCCTCCTTGATCGGCTGCTCGGCGAACTTCGGATAGATGCAGCTGCTGCCCAAAAACAGCAGGCGTCTCACCCCAGAGCGCCAGGCCGTTTCGATCACGTTGGTCTGGATCTTGAGGTTATCCAGAAGGAAATCAGCGGGATAGGTGTTGTTGGCCTGAATGCCGCCCACCTTGGCGGCTGCCAGCACAACAACCGTGGGCTGGTGCTGAGCAAACCAGCGCTGCACGGCCGGGCCGTCTTCCAGATTCAGCTCGGCGCGGCTGGCCGTGAGCAGGTTGCTGTAGCCCGAGCGCTGCAGCGCCCGGCAGATGGCGCTGCCCGCCATGCCGCGGTGGCCGGCCACAAAAATGCGGTCGTCTGCTGTGATCAATTCCGCCATCAGCCCTTGCCCCCGTGCGCCTGCGCTACCGCCTGGGGATTGGTGGGTGGGTTTTCCATCGAGCCCACCACGTTGAAGCCCTTCAGCCGCAGGATCGCTTCCTTGCGCGCTTCCTCGCGGTCGGCCGCCACCATCTCGGCCACCAGTTCCTCGAGCGTGGTGGTAGGCGTCCAGCCCAGCTTGTCGTGGGCCTTGCTGGGATCGCCGAGCAGCGTTTCCACCTCAGCCGGGCGGAAGTAGCGCGGGTCGATCCGCACCACCAGCTCGCCGCTGCTGCGGCGGCCGGTTTCCTGCACACCGGTGCCCTCCCATTCCAGGGCTCCCCAGCCCAGCTCCAGGGCGGTGAGCTCGATGAAACGCCGCACCGATTCCTGGCGGCCGGTGGCGATCACGAAGTCTTCCGGGGTGCCGGGTTGCTGCAGCATCCGCCACTGCATCTCCACGTAGTCGCGGGCATGGCCCCAGTCGCGCAGCGAATCGAGGTTGCCCATGTAGAGGCAATCCTCCAGGCCTTCGTTGATGCGCGCCAAGCCGCGGGTGATCTTGCGCGTCACAAACGTTTCACCGCGCCGCGGGGATTCGTGGTTGAACAGAATCCCGTTGCAGGCATACATGCCGTAGGCCTCGCGGTAGTTCACCGTGATCCAGTAGGCGTAGAGCTTGGCCACTCCGTAGGGGCTGCGCGGGTAGAAGGGCGTGGTTTCCTTCTGGGGGATCTCCTGCACCAGGCCGTAGAGCTCGCTGGTGCTGGCCTGGTAGATGCGGGTTTTGGCCGTCAGCCCCAGCATGCGCACCGCCTCGAGGATGCGCAGGGTGCCGAGGGCATCGCTGTTGGCGGTGTATTCCGGCGCCTCAAAACTCACAGCCACATGGCTCTGGGCACCGAGGTTGTAGATCTCATCGGGCTGCACCTGCTGGATGATCCGGATCAGGTTGGTACTGTCGGTGAGATCGCCGTAGTGGAGGTTCAGCCGCGGATCACTCTCGTGGGGATCTTGATACAGATGATCAATGCGGCTGGTGTTAAAGGAAGAGGCGCGACGCTTGATCCCGTGCACCGTATAGCCCTTTTCCAGCAGGAGCTCCGCCAGGTAGCTGCCGTCTTGGCCGGTGATGCCGGTGATTAGGGCAACAGGCATACAACCCTCCTTATGAGCAAGTTTTAGTTCCGCTCCTGCCCCTCTACATGTAGCAGCCGACACCTAATGGCGGCTCTGCGCTCAGGAACGGGCCAGGCACTCGCTGCACCATTGCCCAAAGCTGCTTGTCAGCAGTGCTGCTGCATAGCTGTTTGCCTTTGTGTTTGCCTTTGTGCTGGCCTCGAGCTGCTCTGCGGCTAGCGCCACTGCTGCCAGCCAGGCCCCGCCATCGTTTCCGCTAGGGCTGAGCCAGGGCAGCCCCAGCTCCTGGGCCTCTGCCGCCAGCCAGCCCGTGGCGTAGCCCACGCCCACCGCTGCCCGCTCCACCGCCATGCGGCTGGCCGCCCAATGCCACAGCATGCCGCTGCTACGCCGGCCATAGCGCACCGGGTCGTAGGACAGTAGGGCCACGGGGCAGCAAGCCAGCCGATTCACCAGCTCCTGGCTTGTGATCGGCCCCTGCAGCCACTCCAGAGCCAGCCCCGCCGCCTCTGCTCGCTCCAGCAATTGGCGTTCGCTGCCGCTGAGCCCTGTTTTGCTATGGCTGTGAAACAGCCAGCCCCAGCCGCTCAGGCTGGCCGGTAGCCCCTGCTCAAGCACTGTTTGCAGTAGCGCTAGCGCCGCTTCCCTTCCCTTGCCTGCCTTGAGATCACCCCAATGCAGCAGCACCTGGGGCCCTGCTCCTGGCGCCGGCGGCTGCGGCTGGCAGCCCGCTCCCACCACCGCAGGGTGGATACCGCCGCTTTTCAGCCCCGTAGCAGCCAGCAGGGGCGCGTAGAGGGTTTCCTGCTGGCGGCTGGGGAAGGCCAGCTGCAGCTCATGCCCTTGCTTGGCTGTTGCCCGTGCCAGCGCGGCTAGCGCCACGCGGCAGTTGGCCGTGGCCTGATCTTCGTTGCTGGCGTAGCTGAAGGATTCCTGCGGCGCAAACATCAAGCTCAGCAGCACCCGGGCCGCTGGCGCCGTTGCCAGGTGCCGCGCCAGCCCCAGCAGTTGAAAGGGCAGCAAGCTATGGCCAATCCAAACGGCCACCGGCTGCTCTGCGCTACTGGCCTGCTGCAGCTGGACCTCCAGCCGCCGCGCCAGGTTCACCATGCCGCCTAGCTCGCTCCAGTGGCGCGGGTCTTCGTAGCCGCAACCACTAAACACGCCAAGCAGGGGCTGCGGTGAATTGCTTTCCGCCTCCAGGGCCACATCGGCCCACAGCTCCGCCTGCCAGCCGGCCTTGATTAGGGCCTCCAGCAGCTGCCGGTTCACTTCATCGTGGTGGCCCACCGAGCTGGCATGGGCCGGATCCACAATCACCAACCGGTGCTGCACCCTTGGCTTAGGCGGGTTTTCAAGTCCATACTGCCTTTTGAATGGGTGTTGGTACCTCCTTAGCCATGGTCGATCTGCTCGAGCTTGGCCGCTACGGCCGCTGCCGTGAACTCGAGGAGCAGGCTCAGGCTTGCCGTGCCACTGGCGATTGGTCGACAGTGGCTGCCTTGCAGCTGGCCTGTGCCTGGCTGCTGGCCGGCGACCTGCGCCAAGCAGACCTGGCCTACCTAGAGGCCGATCAGCTTGATCTCTCCTTGGCGCTGGTGCCCGATGTTTGGGGCCTATGGCCCGCACCAGACTCCCAAACTCCCAGCCCCCAGCGCCAGCAAGCCCTAGAGCTGGCAGAACGCTGGCGCAGCATGCGCAATCCCGCTGCCCAGGCCCTGTGGCAGCAGTTGCGGCTCCGGTTGCTTGCCGATTGGCGCCTGGCCCTGGAGCCGGAGGGGCGCGATCCGCTTTTGATCCTGGGGCGCATTACTGCCCTGCCCAGTGCCGCTCCCCTAGATCCGCCGCTCGAGTCCGAGCTTGCCCAGCTGGTGGGTGATGCCGAGATCGCCGCCGAGCCAGCGGCCAGCTGCCGCTACTGGCAGCTGCTGGCAGAGATCAGGCCTGGCTGGGGGCTGGCACGCATCCGCGCCGCCGATCTAGCCCTTGGCCGCGGTGAGCTCGAAACCAGTGGGCGCTGGTTGATCGACCCTCCGGCTGAGGCCTTACTGAACCCTTGGTTTCATGATGTTGTTGCTCGCCATGCCGTGGCTAGCGGCCAGGTGTCCGCTGGCCTCGATGCTTGGGGTGAGGCGATCAGCGCTGGCCAGGCTCAGGGTGAAACTGACCTAGTTGATATCTTCGAGCAGCGCCGCCGCGAAGCACGCCGCGGTCCGGGCGTGCTCCAGGTGCGCAGCCTTGCCAACCGTGGCGACGCTGACGCTGCCCGCCAGCTGCTGCAGCGGCTCCTCGCTGAGGATTCCCAGTGGCAGCCCCTGCGCAGCCTGCAGGAGCAGTTGGACCAGACGCCTGCCCCATCCCAAGCCCCAGGGCCTGCTGCCGCCCCCGCAGAGCTCGAAGCGTTCACCCTGCTGCTCAACCGTGCCAGCCGCCGCCTCCAAGCCCTCGGCCATCCCCTGCCGGAGACAGTTGCCATCGAGGATCCCGGCCTTGATGGTGCAGCAGCTGCGCTTGAGGCCTGGTCGCGCCGTCTCAGTGACTACGAGGCTCGCTACGCCCTGGCCTGATCCAGCCGCTCTAGCAAGGCCTGAATTAAGGCTTCCGCTCGGGTTTGTTCCTGCCGATACCCCATCAGTAGCTGTTCTTGCTGCTGATGGGCCAGAAAATAAAACTCCAGCTCTTCCTGCACCTGTTGGAGCATCAGCAGGTTCAGTTCCGCTTCGTCTCGAGACTCCTCCAGCTGGCTTTGCAGCTGGGTGATCTCCGCCTCCCTTTCAGGCATAACGCCGGTTTGCAGTGCTGTGTGGGGTGAATCGGTGATGGTTTCGCTTACGGAATCACTGATAGGCGATACGTTAAGACTCATCCCCGCCTAAATCCAGTGTCGGCTGCCCTAACGCCAGTGCCAGCGGCCTTAGCGGCACAAGCGCCCCATTTCGAGCAGTTCAAGTTCAGCGATTTCCCCAGTTTCCAGTCCTTTATACAAGCCACCCATAAGCAGTGGCCGCAGCAGGTGCAGCAGGCCCTGCGCCTGATGGCTCTGCACGGCATCCAGGATCCAGTTAGCCGGCAACCAGTGGCTCCAGCAGCCCTGCGTGTCTCCGGCAGCAACTACCGCGAAACCTTTGAAGTGGATGGCTGCCTGGCCCGCCATCGCGCCATGCTGCTTGTGCTGCAGCAGCTAGTTGATGCCGCCCTTGTGCCCGCTACCGCAGATCTGCAAATTTACTGCCCGGAGTTTGTCACCCACTTTGCTGAACGCCTGCGTCAGCAGTTTCCCCAGCTGGTCGGTAGCGAATACCTGCCTGATTCGGCCGACCCTTTGCGCTCAAATATTCCCCACCAAGACCTCTGCCAGCTCACATTTGGCCCTGCTGCTTTTGATGTGGTGGTCTGCAATGAGTTGTTTGAGCATCTATACGACCTTCCCGCTGCCTTGGCAGAAATTGCGCGGGTGTTGCGGCCAGACGGGTATTTGGTTTCTACTTTTCCCTTCGCCTACGGCTGCTACGAGACGATCGTCAAGGCCCGGCATCGCCCTGGGGCTATTCCCGGTGTAGCCGCTGAAGCTGAGTTGCTTACTAAGGCTGAATTCCATGGCAACCCCGTGGCTCCTGAGCAGGGCAGCCTTGTGTATCAAATACCAGCTTGGGATTTGCTTGATCAGGCCCGAGCCGCTGGTCTCAATGATCCCGTCATTTACTGGATCGCAGCGCCAAGTTACGGAGTGGTGGGCAATGAAATTCCCGCAGTAATGGTGCTCTTAGCAGGCAAGGCCTAACCCCTGTGGCCGCGCGGCCTTGCCCCCATCCCCAGCCCGAGGCCGACTTGGTGCCCCACCTCAGTTGCAATCAAATATTGTTACTACTAATCACAAAAATATTGCATTGCCGCCATTGGCTTAATAGTGTTTATTTCCATGTCAAACGACTGGATTTAGTGGCCCAAGCAAGTGAGTAGATACTGAAAAGCATGCCCCAACTATCTGAGGAGAGCCCCAATTGCCAGATCGGCTCTGAGTGGCTTGGCCATCGGCCAGAATTGAGCAGCCACACTCGTTTTTCATCCCATAAAGACCTAATGCTGGCTGACATCGGGATGGTGTCCAGAGCTGGCTTGTCGCCGGATCGGTCCAAGCCGCTGAGGGATGTCGCAAATTCACTGGGGCAGCTTTGAGATGCCGGTATATCGGTTGAACGGGGCTTCGTTACTTTTTGTGCATGTGCCCAAGTGCGGTGGCACGTCGCTGGAGGGGATGTTAACCGCCCACCCGGCAATGGAA
>NZ_JBSYHW010000091.1:0-7464 GCF_056108345.1 Cyanobium sp. NIVA-CYA 375
GGAGGTGACCCAGTCGCAAAACTGGTTCCACGCAGAAGCGCCTTGGCGCTGCTGAATAGTGGTTGTCATGAGAACGATTTGGGGAAGGGCTTGCCTGACTACAGCCGAAAGGCTTTGCAGGAAAGCAGTAAGTAGATGCGGGGCGGGGAACCGCTCGCTCATCTGAACTTAACACCAGTTCACAATTGCCAGCCAACCCAGAGGTGCAATTAGACAACAGCAAGGCTGATGGCACCGATAAGCCTGGCTAATCATTGGTCTATCGCTGCTGCATTTCCAGCCCTGTCGCTACGACCGCTGGAGCCACCGCTGCCGGATCAGCCCGCCAGCATGGGGACACCTGTGATCAACCTGTGTTCCTGAACCCCTTCTTGCCGTTCAGCATGGCCAAGGTGCTGAGCCTCAAAGCCACCGTGTTGCTGCTGCTCACCCTGCTGATTAAAGCGAGGGTTCAGATTGTGGCTGGGTCGGCCATCGGAATCTTTCTGTTGCTTCTGCAGACACTGGTGTTTCTCGCTATTAGCGGTGGCTTGGTTCTGGCGGCAGGCGGGGCAGCGTTTTACGCCACACAGCAGCGCCGGTAAGAGTGTGTTGATGGGCTGAAGCCCTATACGGCTATCAACACGGCCAAGGCGCTCTTGATCCTGCTCCCACTGGTGCTGGCGGCAGTGATTGGAGTGCATGACATGCGCCAGGTTCTCTATCTGCCCGATGTCAACTACGTAGGCGCGCCCACCTACCTAATTGTTGCCGTGAAGCGATAACTAGGTTGATGCTTCACGATATCCCCCATGACCCCAGCCACAAGGAGTTTCAGCAGGGATCAACCCTGGGCAACGAGTATCGGCACTGGCGCAGGGCGAAGTTTTTCCAGCAATACCGGGTGTTCTTTCGCTTTCACAGCCACTCGAAGCTGATCGTGATCGGTTGGGTTAACGACCAGCAGAGCAAGCGCGCCTACGGCAGCAAAAGCGATTCCTATCGTGTGTTCCAGGCCATGCTGCTGACGACCTCCTTTGCTGGAGGGCTTGTGATACACCGGCTCAATCAAGGCCAGAAACGCCTCCCAGGGAACCGTGGCCTCCATTTCATCCAAGAAGCGCTGGCAACGCGTCCTCTTTTTGGCGTAGATCTGCTCGTAGTCCGTGAAGCCCAGCTGGAGGGGGGCTGCCATCCGTTCCAGTCTCAGTCTTGGATCTGGAGTGATTTTAGTGGGTTTTTCAGGGGTTCCCTAGAGCTGTTTCGTACGCCTCTCGCTTTCGAGTTCTCTCTACTCGATGTCGTAAACGGGACGCCAATTGAGCGTCGCCAGCAAGCGCCGCCAGGGCGGCAAGGTGGAGACCCACTCAGATCTGCTCAGAGGTCTGGAGGGTGCCGAAGCGGAGGAGGTCGTCATCGCCGTAATTCGTGGTGAACGAAATAAGGAGGAGCAGGGTGCCAGCAATAAGGGTTGTCCAGCCTTGGCGATCCAGCAGCCGGAGCGGGCTTGAACGGGGAATCCCTGGAAGCCTTTCAGCGACTCCCTTAACCGTAGCGATCCCGAACCAACAGCCATCACTTCATAGTACAGCAGTACTGCTGCGCAGTTTCTCAATGATTTCACGGGTTCCCGGCGGGCACCGCCACCCCCAGCTGGATCAATCAGCGAAGAGCCGCCTCAATCCAGCGCAAGTAGCTGGCCTGGCCGAGAGGAAAACCATGTAAGCAGCGGCACTGGGCGGGACTCTGCTCGCAGCCGGAAGGTGCTGGTGCCTGCCGAGAGAGTTGGGCCCTTTGTCGCCATCGGCTTCTGAGCTGGCTGGCTCCCAGGCAAGAGCAGGTGCGGCCCTGGCGATGCCCGTCTGCGCTGACCTGCTCGGGCTTAGCTGGCTAGAAGCCAATGTGCAGCAGACTTGGTTGTCTTGATCGACCCTGCGATAAACCAGAACCCTTCTTCTACAGCGAAGTCAGCCTCCTGAACTCAAACCGTGACGACCACCTCCACACAGTCAAGTCCCCAGCCCAGTCCCCAGAGCAGCGGCAAGCAAAACCTCTCCGCCTTCATCTGGAGCGTCGCCGACCTGCTGCGGGGCGACTACAAGCAGAGCGACTACGGCAAGGTGATCCTGCCCTTCACGGTGCTACGGCGGCTCGACTGCGTGCTGGAGCCCACCAAGGCGGCGGTGCTGGAGGAGAAGGCCCTGCGGGAGGGCCAGGGCCTCGACCCCGAACCCTTCCTGCTGCGCAAGGCGGGCCACAACTTCTGCAGCACCTCGCCGCTGGACATGAAGCGGCTGATGGGGGATGGCGACAACATCGCCGAAAATCTGCGCAGCTACATCCAGGCGTTTACGCCGGCGGTGCAGGATATCTTCGAGAGCTTTAAGTTTTACCTGCAGGTAGACGAACTGGAGAAGGCCAACCTGCTGTATTTAGTCACCGAAAAGTTTGGCCAGATTGACCTGCACCCAGAAACGGTGAGCAACGCCGAGATGGGGTTGGTGTTTGAAGAGCTGATTCGCAAGTTTGCGGAGCTCTCAAACGAAACCGCCGGGGAACACTTCACCCCCCGCGAGGTTATCCGTTTGATGGTGAACCTGATATTCATAGAAGACGACGACGCCCTGACCCAAGCCGGCATCGTGCGCAGCCTCTATGACCCAACTGCTGGCACAGGCGGAATGCTGAGCATTGCGGAAGAGCACCTGGTAAGCCACAACCCATCGGCAAGACTGGTGTTGGCGGCCAGGAGCTGAACGCGGAGAGCTACGCCATCTGCAAGGCAGACATGCTGATCAAGGGGCAAGACATCAACAGCATCTGCTTCGGCAATACCTTGTCTGACGACCAGCTGCCGGAGGAGAAGTATGACTAC
Source organism: Cyanobium sp. NIVA-CYA 375 (assembly GCF_056108345.1). NCBI lineage: Bacteria > Bacillati > Cyanobacteriota > Cyanophyceae > Synechococcales > Prochlorococcaceae > Cyanobium > Cyanobium sp. NIVA-CYA 375. The sequence goes on from NZ_JBSYHW010000091.1 coordinate 2,855, forward strand.
ATGCTCTCCAATCCGCCGTTTGGGGTGGAGTGGAAGAAGATTCAAAAGGAAGTTGAAGCTGAGTCAAAAGCACTGGGGTTTGCCGGTCGCTTCGGGCCTGGGCTGCCGCGTGTGAGTGATGGTTCGCTGCTGTTCCTGATGCACCTGATCAGCAAGATGAGGCCCGCCCAGGACGGTGGTTGCCGCTTTGGCATCGTGCTGAATGGCTCTCCTCTGTTCACTGGAGGGGCAGGCTCTGGTGAGAGTGAAATCCGCCGCTATGTGCTGGAAAACGACCTGTGTGAGGCGATCATCGCCCTACCCACGGACATGTTTTACAACACGGGAATTAGCACCTACATCTGGATTCTGAGCAACCGCAAGCCGGCTGAGCGCAAGGGCAAGGTGCAACTGCTTGATGCCAGCAGCTTCTGGCAGAAGATGCGCAAGAGCCTGGGTAGCAAACGCAAGGAACTATCAGCCGAACACATTGCGGAGATCACCAAGCTGTTTGGGGCGTTTGAGGAGGCCGAGAAAGACGGCAAACCAATCAGCAAGATCTTCAACAATGAGGCCTTCGGCTATCAAACCATCACGGTGGAGCGGCCGCTGCGCGATGCAGCCGGCAACGTGGTGCTCGGCCAGCGCGGCAAAACCAAAGGACAACCCCAGGCCGATAGCAGCCTACGAGATACGGAAAACGTGCCGCTATCAGAAGATGTGGACATCTACTTCGAGCGGGAGGTGTTGCCGCATGTGAGTGACGCCTGGATTGACCACAGCAAAACCAAAAAGGGCTATGAGATCCCCTTCAACCGGCACTTCTATGTGTTCACCCCACCTAGGCCGCTAGATGTGATTGATGCTGAGCTGAAACAGGTGACAGATCGGATCCTGGAGATGATTGGGGGGTTGAGTGGCTGAGCAAAGAATCATCATCATCGCTGGGCCCAATGGCACCGGTAAAACAACGTTTGCCCGTGAATATCTGCCATTGGAGGTGGGGATCACCACCTTCATCAATGCCGATCTGATCGCTGCGGGGCGGCAGGTATGGATTTTGCGTTTGAAACCACGCTGGCGGTGAAGGCTTATGTGCAGCGAATACATCAGTGGCAGGCTGATAGCTATCGCGTCAAGCTGATCTTTTTGAAGCTTGTCCATGAGGACTCTGCGATTCGCCGTGTCGCCGAGCGTGTTGCGCAGGGAGGACATGCGATTCCGGCAGAGGTGATCCGCCGGCGCTTCGCCAGTGGCCTTAGGAACTTCACCACCCTGTACCAGCCCATCGTGGATGCCTGGCAGTTGATTGATAATGGGGGCACCACACCGCAGCTGATCGCGCAGGGAGGCCATTCGTGATTCAGTCATGGCAGAACCCGCATCCCGACCCAGACCTCCAGCTGGTGGAAGCGGCCCTGCGGCGATCGGGCTTGCGCGCTCGCGACATGGCCCGAGCCACCAACACAGGCCTTGTGGTGATGATCGATGGTGAATTACGCACGATGCGCGGCGCCGAGCTGGACAAGCCACCGCAGGCAATCGATGAGAGCTGACGCGCTGGACATAGACGCCGATGGCCTGCTGCTGTTGCGTCGCGAACTCCAGCAAGGGATTGCGAGCGGGGAGCCTGTCCGATGGAGCCCTGAAGCGATCAAGGCTGAGGGTCGCGCTCTGCTGCAGGCATCCACCGCTGCAGAGCGTTTGCCGTCTATCAGGGCCGGGAAGGGGGCGCGGCGATTTGGCATCTGCTGAACAACGACGAAGTGAATGAACTGGCGGATAGCCCATAGCCAGCAAGCCAATAAACTGGTTTGCCGATCTGGTGGTTGTGATGAAAACAGCGCTTGAGCTCCCTCTGTATCGCCCTGACCGCAACTTCAAGCGGCATCCCATCGATGTAGCCACAGCGCTGCGGCTGGAGCAGGACACCCTGATGCAGGAGGACTGCCAGCGTGCCGGCCTTCCCTTGACCAGCCTCGATCAGGATTTTCGGCAGTTTGAGCGGCAGGGCCTCACATTCAAGATCAAAGCAATCAACGAGGAACAAGAACTCTGCGAAGATTAAACGTGTAAGCCTCACTTACATGTTCGATCCGAGGGGTCGTCAAGTACACCGCAGCCAGCGACGCACTAGCTTCGCATCCGAGAGCAACAGGAACAGGGGCTAAGATTGACGAACATATACCGAACTAACAACCGTCATGAAAACTGACGGCCTGATCCTGGAGATTCAATCGCTACCTATAGGCGAAGACGTTTTTGCTGAGATATGGCATCGGTTTAATTGATGCAGATTCTCTTCCACCCTGTCGCTCAAGCGGAGCTTATTGAGGGCACCAATATCTACGAGGCAAACCAACCAAGCCTTGGCTACTAATTCGCGATTGAGATCCTGGCGGCAGTGGCGCGAATCAAGACCAATCCAAGCATGTGGCCTATTCTGGATGATCAGGTACGCCTTCTGGCCGTGATGCACCTCCATCGACAGCCGAACTACTGGAGTGGACTTTCATGAGCTTTCCCCGTTACCCGGCCTACAAGCCCAGCGGCGTGGAGTGGCTGGGGGAGGTGCCGGAGCATTGGCGTTATGTCCCCCTTAAACATGTTGCCGAATTCATCAACGGAGATGCGTTCAAGCCAGCAGAATGGTCGGAATCGGGGATGCCTATCATCCGAATCCAGAATCTCAATGGAAGCGAAGACTTCAACTACTACGAAGGCGTAGTTAAAGAGCGCTACCTAGTCCGTGATGGTGACTTGCTGTTTGGATGGTCTGGAAATCGGGGCACATCTTTTGGCCCTTTCATTTGGCACAGGAAAGAAATCTGCGCACTGAATCAGCACATCTTTCGTGTTGTCCCCCGCGCTATTGAGAAGCAAGAACTCTACTGGATACTTAAGGCGGTTACGGCGCATATAGAGGATCAAGCCCATGGGATCATCGGAATGGTGCACATAACAAAGACCGATCTAGGTGTAATCAATGTTCCCATTCCTGGGTCGTCCGAGCAGGCCAACATTTCCACCTTTCTCGACCACGAAACTGCCAAGATCGACGCCCTGATCGCAGAGCAGCAGCGCCTGATCGGCCTGCTTCAGGAGAACCGCCAGGCCGTGATTTCCCATGCCGTGACCAAGGGGCTAAATCCAGACGCGCCGATGAAGGATTCGGGGGTGGAGTGGCTGGGGGAGGTGCCGGAGCATTGGGAGGTGAAGCGAGTCAAGCATCTCTGTACATCAATAGAACAGGGATGGAGCCCTCAATGTGAAAATGAACCGTCGGACGGAGATACGCCTGGGATCCTAAAGGTTGGCTGCGTAAATGGAGGAATTTTCCGCCCAAGTGAGAACAAAAAGCTGCCTCCAGACTTGATGCCTATTCCTGAATACAGTGTTAGAAGTGGGAACCTCTTGGTGTCACGAGCAAATACTAGGGAACTTGTGGGAAGTGCTGCAGTAGTCAGCGAGGATTTTCCCTGGCTCTTTATCTGCGACAAGCTTTACAGAATCACCATTAGACCTGACAAAACATCCGCCAATTACCTGGCACTTTTTTTGGCCTCCAATGAGGCCAGGGGTCAGATTGAGCTTGGCGCGTCTGGCGCTAGCCAATCAATGCAAAACATCTCTCAATCAATTCTGATGGACCTACCGATACCGCTTCCGCATCCAGAGGGTCAAGAGAGCATTCGAAATTCAATAGCTATTAAATGCGGCCAGATTGATGAGTTGACAGCCAAAGCATCAGATGCCATTGCACGCCTCCAAGAACGCCGCTCTGCCCTGATCTCCGCCGCCGTCACCGGCCAGATCGATGTGCGTGGCATGGTGTCCGAGGCCGAGGCTGCATGAGCAGCACATCCAAGACGATCCTGCATTGCGTATCGCAACGAACATGTGGTTATCGGACCCGTAAACCACATCTATATTTGAGTGGCTTTCATCAAAGAGCACTGCACCGCAGTAGTTTTGCAGGTATCCAACCCGATGCCGCAGCGTAGTTCACGGAAAGGGGTGGCACTCGGAGCGTGGTTCTCGGAACCTCCCAATAAAGCGTTAGTCTGACGAGCACTGTCTGCTCGAATACATCGGGCATGTTGCAGCAGTTAAAAAAGTTGATGAAGTAAGATATCGCCGAATTACTCAGAGGCCATTTTTGGTAGCGACGAACACAATCCTTATATGAGCAATCGGTTCAAGTGCCCACTCAAGTAAAGACTTGTGGCCTCGCAAGTCCCGCAAAGCGCTAACCTGTACTCTAGCAAGATACTTCATTACAATTCAATGGGTAATTCCAATATCAATGACAAGGGTGGTGAGAAGTATAAATATATTGCCTTGGCTACAGTGTCAGTAACTTTTCTCTTTTTCGAATATCTCTGGGGGAACCGCTCAAAGGTTGGAGAGCTTACCATTGGCGACAAGGGAGTTGTCATAAAGCTCTCTGAACGGGAACGAATTGAGGCTCTCATTGATAGAATTCTCAACTCCAATACGCCCAGCCCCTCCAAAGCCTCCATCAGCCTAGAGGAGCAGGAAGATATGAAATACCGTAACCGTTCACGGGGCGTGCCGGCCTGACCTTGACATGACATAGGCAGTCACCACTTCATGATTGATGCGCAGCT
>NZ_JBSYHW010000092.1:0-7326 GCF_056108345.1 Cyanobium sp. NIVA-CYA 375
TGAGGAAGTCGTCGCATGGCACGTAGGTGCGCCAGTGGCCCAGCACCTCGCCCATGTTACGCAAGCGGACCGTGGCCAGCTCGAATGGGCGTTGGAATCCTGTCCCGCCGGCCCTGGCGAAGAACGAACCCTTGATCGGCGGCAGGGGGCCGGCCTGGATGGTCTCATCGTCGGCGATTCGCTGGGGAGCTGCTCGATCACCCGTGTAGCCGCGCAACACCTCGGCCAGGGTGCCGGGGGAGCCGATGCCGGCACACATCAACAGCAGGTTCGGCCAGGGTCCGCCCAGCTGCTGCAGGCCTTCGTAGAGGCCCAGGGCACGGTGCAACTGGGGGTCTGCATCTACCAGCAAGCGCTCGCGGGGAAAGCCTGTGAACTGGCAAAAGCGATCGGCTCCGGCGGCCTGGCCGATGCCGATTGCCAGCACCGCGATGCCAGCAGACTCCAGTTGCGGCAAAGCGGGGACCAGGGCCTGGGCGTATTCGATGCTGTCGAAATCCCCCAACTGGGGTAGGAGCACCACCAGGCGGCGCTGACCCGGCCCCATCCCCGCCACGCCAGCCAGGCGCGCCAGCAGCTCAGCGGCGGCCCTGGGTTTTGGCTCGGCGCCCCTGGGTTTTGCCTCGGCGCCCGGAGTAGTTGGGCTCGATTCGGTGCTGGTCACGGGGATTGGGGCGCTCAAGGAGCATCCATCGTGGCGCGATGCCGGCTGCGATCCGACAACCTGGAATCCCCTCTGGAGAAGCCTGGTTTTCGCCCAATCCCGCCGCCCTGCGGCCCTTGCCAACCACGCCTGCCGTGAGCGGAGTGCTCGAAACCCTCTCCTTCCTGCGCGATCCCGATTTCGCCCGCTCCCGCTTCGAGCGCTATGGCGATGTCTACGGCACCACCCTGCTGGGGCAGCGAACCGTATTCATCCGTGGCAGAGGGCGATCAACGACCTGTTCGCCCAGGCAGATGCCCTTGAGGGCTGGTGGCCAGACAGTGTACGCAAGCTGCTGGGCCAGCTGTTTGCCTCAGCTGCTTTGAAGCGATAAGCCTAGCGATCGTTGAGCTGGTCGATGACCTCCAGCGGGAGCTGCTGGCTGAGCCAGCGCCAGTGGCCCTGGTGCCAAAGCTGAGACACTTTGCCTTCAGCGTGATTGCCAGCACGGTGCTAGGGCTCGATGGTGTCGATCGCGAGGTTTTATTTGAGGATTTCGAAACCTGGTGCCGGGGCCTCTTCTCCTTGCCCTTTGACCTGCCGGGCAGCCCCTACGCGCGAGCTCTTCAGGCCCGCCAACGCCTGCTGCGCCGTCTGGGTGCCGTGCTCGAGAAGGCCCAGGGCGCCGCTGCAGCCGGAGCACCCCTGGCCGCTGGCGGGCTCGATCTGCTTGCTGGTGGCCTGGATGAAGCCGGTCTGCCCCTGGGTGACGACGACGTAGCCGAGCAGCTGCTCCTGCTGCTGTTCGCCGGCTACGAAACCACCGCATCTTCCCTGAGTTGTCTGCTGCTGAGCCTGCTGCAAAATCCCTCTGAATTGGACTGGCTGCAGCAGGAGCTCGACGGCCTGTCCTGGCCGCCGGCCCAGGGGGAGGAAATACCGCTACGGCAGCAAAGAAGAGGATCTGGAGGCTTTCCGGCCCCAGCGCCATCTCTGCGGAGAAAGCACAGCCTCCCTGCTGCCCTTCGGCGGTGGGGAGGCTGAAACAGCTGACCCTGGTGCTGGAGCCGGAGCAAGACCTAACGCTCAAGGTCTTTCCCAGCCCATCCCCGCAGGATGGGCTTCTGGTGCGGCCGTGCCTGCGCTGAGCGAAAAGCTGGTCGAACAGCTGGGGCAACAGAATGAGATGGTGCCGGGAACAGGAGCCATGGTGGTTAAGGAGCCCAGTGCCGGAGTGAGCCGCCACATCCTGCTCACCGGTGGCAGCTCCGGGATTGGTTTTCAGGCAGCGGCCCTGCTGCTTCAGGCCGGTCACCGCCTCACCCTGCCCTGCCGGGATGGGAGCACCGCCGCAAGTCTGCGCGTGCGTCTGAGCGGCCCGATTGACACACCCATCTGCGACCTGGCTGATCTGGGCAGCATCGAGCTCTGCGCCCAATCCCTGCTGGCAGCTGAGGAGCCGATCGACACATTGGTGCTCAACGCCGGTCTGCAGTACAGCGGCGAAGCCAAGCCCCGCTGGTCGGCCCAGAGGTTCGAACTCACCATCGCCGTGAACCACCTGGGCCACCAGGCTCTGCTGCAGCAGCTCTTGCCCCTGCTGCTGCAGGGCACCGCACCTCGGCTGGTGGTCACCTCCTCAGAGGTGCATGACCCCACTAGCGCCGGAGGGAAGGTGGGGCTGCCGGCCGGCCTCGGCGATCTTGCTGGTCTGCGCCAGGGCCCTGGGGCGCTGATGCTCGATGGCAGCGGCAGCTTCAATGCCGAGAAGGCCTACAAAGACAGCAAACTCTGCAACCTCTTGATGGCAAGGGAGGCGGAGCGGCGGCTTAGGGAGCAGGGAATGCTGCTGCCGGTGCTCGCCTGGAGCCCCGGGCTGGTGATCCCGCGCAGCGACGCAGGCTTCTTCCGCTATAGCCGCAGCCACAACCCCTTTGCCCAGGCACTCTTTGCCATGGTTGCCCGCGACCTGCTGCGGCTCACCGAAACTCCCCAGAGGGCTGGGGCCCTGCTGGCTGGGTTGGCCAGCAGGGTTCCGCAAGCGAGTGGCTTCGAATACCTGAGCAACCGGGTGTTGGGTCCCGGTCGGCTGCGTTTTGAGGTCAGTAAACCCAGTGCCGATGCCTGCTCAGACAGCCTGGCTCGGCAGCTATGGGATCTCAGCGCCCAGGTCAGCATCTCTCGATAGCGACCAGAACCGAGCTGCGAAGACGCGGCAAGCCGCAAGACCACGTTTCACATTTCTTCATATTATAATTTGCAAAAGCAAATTTATTGATGAACGACTTTTTGGCAGCCATCTACTTGATTTTCTTTGCGATCATTGCTGGCGGTGCTTTTGCATTGATGTCCCAAAACTTGCGTAGTGCCCAGGGGCAAGGCTCTTCTCAGCCACCTAGCAGGCGGGGCAGGGTTCACCCGGAGGCTCCCCGGCCGGGCGAAGAGGTGCTTTACGTCGACTTCAGCAGGGAGCGCTTAGAGCAGCTTTTTCAGCAAACACCCTGAATTCTGTCATTTTCCGATCTTTTGACTCGTCCTGAGAAACTATAGGGACCTAGAAGCAAGCGCCCAGCCTGCCTAATACTTTATAGTATTTATGCAAGAATACTTTTTTGCTTTATATTGATTGGAGCCACCATTGACGCACAGAATTTTTCGAACCGCAATTGCATTAAAATATCTGGTAGATTTTGCAGGATTAGCGCAAATCGCTGATGTGGCAGTTTTCTAATAAGCGCAGGAGTAATCGTCTGGCAACTGGAAGCAATTGCTTAGGAGGTGTATACCAAGTAATACGATGCCAATATTTGTTCTAATTCAATTGCCTAAATGGGAAGTTCCGATTCAGTCTCTGCTCCAGCAGCCGGTGGTTATTGACCTGACTGATCCGCGGGTGAAACATCTTCAGTGCCATCTGGAAAGTGGCATGCAGAACCTGACAAACCATCAAAGCGCCGGAGCCGGCCACTCCAAAGCACCTCAGGCAGTAGGAGTTGAGACGCTGGCCTACAGGTGTAGTGCTAATGCCGTATGCAATTTAATTTCGCGGCCTAGCACCCCAGCGAGCCCAAGGGGCCACTTCACGTTTCTTCATCAAGTTTGCCAGCATTGGGTCAGGTAATTCAATCCAGCATGACTACCCCCCTGCTTCTAGAGCTATTCGGAGGCTTCTTGGCCGCCTGCATGGCCCTCTGGTTTGTGGCCCTCAGCCGCCCTGCCTACCAAGAGGCAGCTACGGAACGACCTGTTAACGCTGTATCCAACTCAACTACGATCACCCAACGAATCCTGTCGGCGCTTGAGGTTTATTTGTTGCGGCCGGGCGCTGTTGCCTCGCTTGGACTGCTGTTACTTCGCTTAGCCGTTGGAGTGATGATGATCCACCACGGCCATGAAAAGCTCGCCGATCCCCAGCAATTTGCCAACACTTACGTGGCGTCGCTGCACTTGCCTTTCCCGCTGTTTTTTGCTTATGCAGCCGGCTTCTCTGAGCTGATTGGCAGTTGGCTGGTAATTCTGGGCTTCTTAACGCCCCTAGGAGCTCTAGCCCTCACCGGTACCATGACGGTGGCTGCCTACCAACACATCATGACCGCAGGGCTCAACATCTATGTCTTAGAGCTGGTGGTTCTATACCTTGGCGGCAGTCTATCCCTGTTGCTTGTTGGGCCAGGCCGTTTTTCCTTTGATGCAGGCATGCTCCGAGGCTTGCTTCTGCAGCCCTCCGGTCGTTCCAAATCAACAGCATTCGCTCCCGACGAGCGGCTCTCAGGACTGACCCCGGCCTATGTGCCCATATCAACCAGCAACTCGATTCTCTGAATTAATTGATTGGCTGCGCGGTGCAGTGATGGAAAGTCTTCCCCCCTGGCGTCCTTTGCTGCGCGCCGCCCAGCAGCGGGAGGGGCGATCACCAAGCTGCCGCTGGCTGCAACTTGCCACGATTGCCAGCGATGGCACTCCCAGAGTGCGCACCTTGGTATTTCGCGGTTGGTCCGGTCCTGCGGTTTTGGATCTTCTGACCGATGGCCGCAGTGCTAAAGCCGGTGAGTTGCAAAATTCAGCCGACGTGGAGATCTGCTGGCTTTTACCCCGGGCGCGTAGCCAATTTCGATTGCGGGCAAAGCGCGTTGACCTTACGGCTGCCGAGCTGCAGCGCCAGCGACAGCAGCATTGGATCAACCTCACTTCATCCGGTAGGGCCTTATGGGGCTGGCCAGAGCCAGGAAGGACCTTCGAGCCGGAAGCTTCCTTTCCCAGCGAGCTCGACGAAAGCACACCCATACCCAGTCATTTCGACCTGCTTAGCTTTGGCGTAAGTCAAGTCGAGTTGTTGGAACTTTGTGGACAACCCCACAGACGACGGCGCTGGCTCGCTACCACCACTTGGTCAGAAGAGTTGCTAAACCCTTGATTTGGCCAATTGGGGTGTGCTCCACCGCAAATCCTCCATACGTAGTAAGTTAAGGTCGCTACTTCCGCATCTGGATGCGAATAACGCAATGTCAAGGTGAGCACCTGATTGCCTTAACGGCATCGGAAGCTTCCCGTTTGGTTGATGCATGTGCTCTTTTGGTGCTCGCCTCTGAGGCAGCTCCCCAGTCGGCCCTGCCTCCTGAAATGGCCGCCCTATTGGGTCAGCTGTTTGACGGACTCAAATCTGCCACCGAAATTCCCAAGCCAGCCCAAAAGCAGCCCTGAGGGCCTCACGTCATCGCAATCAACCGTTTCGCCGCGCCGCAATGGTTTGTTGCAGGCTCAGCTGAGCAGTTAAGCAGTTGATGAAATTTAGAAACTGCAGCAGCAGCCTCATCCTTTCGGAAAATCCCAGAATTCCCAAGGCTTAGCTGCTGCTGGGGCAGCCTGCATCCCTGCTGACGGATTGATTAGCTTCCCTGCGCGGTAGAAGCCTCCGACGCCATGGGGTCCCTGCAAATCGTTTGGTTCAAGCGCGATCTACGCAGTTTTGACCATAGGCCCTTGCTGGAGGCTTCGCTGCGGGGACCAGTGTTGCCGCTCTACGTAGTGGAGCCCGATCTTTGGCGGCAGCCAGACAGCTCCAGGCGGCAGTGGGACTTCTGCCGCGAATGCCTGGTAGAGCTGCGCGGAGCCTTGGCCGGTCTCGGTCAGCCGCTTGTTGTGCGCATCGGCTCTGTGGAGCAGGTGCTGGAGCGGGCCCGCCGCCAGTTGGGTATTTCTGGGTTGTGGAGCCATGAGGAAACGGGCAACGGCTGGACCTACTCCCGCGACCGACGTGTCGCAGCCTGGGCACGCCAGCACGGCATCGAATGGCAAGAGTTTCCACATTTCGGTGTTACACGGCGCCTTGCCCGGCGCACGGGCTGGGCCAAGCGCTGGGAGGAGCGCATGGCAGAAGAACTCACTACCGCGCCGGCCCGGCTCACCCCGCTGCCCCGGCTTGACCCCGGGCCCCTGCCCTCGGCGGCGGATCTGGGCCTGGAGCCCGATTCCTGCCCGGGCCGGCAACAGGGGGGACGATTCCAGGGGTTGGCAACCCTTGCTTCCTTTTTGAATCAGCGCAGCCGCACCTACCAGGTGGGACTGTCGAGCCCCAATACGGCTTATGCCAGCTGCTCGCGCCTTTCGCCCCATCTCAGCTGGGGCAGCTTGTCGTTGCGAGAGGTGGTGCAGCAAAACCGTTTACGCCGTCAAGCCCTTGCGGCGGCTCCCTGGCGGCGCTCCCTGCAGCGCTTTGATGAGCGCTTGCACTGGCATTGCCATTTCATCCAGAAGCTGGAAAGCCAGCCGAGCTTGGAATACCTGGAGCTCCATCCCCTCACCGCCGGCCTGCGGGAGAGTGATAGCGATCGCCTGGCGGCCTGGGCGGAAGGACGCACGGGATTGCCTTTTGTGGATGCCTGCATGCGAGCGCTGAATGCAACGGGCTGGCTGAACTTCCGCATGCGGGCGATGCTGCTGTCGGTTGCCAGCTATCAGCTGTGGCTTCCCTGGCGCGAGAGCGGCCTGCATCTTGCTCGTCAATTCGTTGACTACGAGCCGGGCATCCATTGGAGCCAGTGCCAGATGCAATCGGGCACTACCGGTATCAACACGATCCGCATTTACAACCCGCTTAAGCAGGGCTTAGACCACGATCCTAAGGGGGTGTTCATCCGCGGCTGGGTGCCCGAGCTGGCCGACGTGCCGGCGGTGTTCTTGCACCAGCCCTGGATGATGGATGCCGCCACCCAGGAGTGCGCCGGTTGCCGAATTGGCGCCGACTATCCCGCGCCGATTGTTGATTGGGATGCGGCAGCGGCATCCGCCCGCGACCAGATCTGGGCTTTGCGAGGTCAGCAAGGCTTCGCGGCTACGGCCGATGCCATCCAGCAACGCCATGGTTCGAGGCGGTCCGGATTGCGGGCTTCCAACAGCAAGCGCCAGGGCAAGGTGCCTGTAGCCCAGCTCAGTCTCGATCTAATGGGAGACACCTGCTTAGGTGAGTGATGCTCTTATCCCGTTACAATCCTGTCGAGCATTTCTCTTTGTTGGCGAGCACTCACGAAGCGGTGAGCGGCCATGGCGCCGCTCACCGCCACGGGCGGAACTCCGATACCAGGGAATACACCGGCACCGCAGAGAAATAGGTTTTCGAATGGCGTCTCACCCCCTGGAAATGGGCCCTTATCTGCCGGCCAGGCGGGCCCGTAGCTTCCTCGTTT
>NZ_JBSYHW010000093.1:0-7180 GCF_056108345.1 Cyanobium sp. NIVA-CYA 375
GTGGTTGTACCAATCCACAAATGCAGCTACCCATTCGCAGGCCTCCTCTTTGGTGGCGAATGGCCGGCTGGGGTAGTGCGCCCTGTTTGGTAAATTTCATAGAGGCTTTTATGGGGCTCTAGAGCGAATTTGGCCTGACATATCTAGTCACTATCAAGCAAGGCGATTAGGACTTAAACAGAATGACAGCAAGCCAAAAGGTCTATTTTTGACTGGCCATGGCCTGGGGGGAGCTATGGCTACTATTGCAGCTTCGCACTTGATCGAAAGGGATTACCCATTTACTGGCATCTATACATTTGGTCAACCAAGAGCTGTTACTGCAGCAACTGCAGACACCTTTAATGCAAGAGCCCGATCTCGTGTCTATCGATTTCAGAATAACAATGACATCGTGACACGCTTACCGGCACGCATGATGGGCTATAGCCATGTTGGAACTTACATGCACATACTACAAAACAAGACTATTGTAAATGACCCTGGGATGTGGCTCCAGTTTTTGGACTTTAAAGATGGGATTCTCGACGATATTCAAGATGGTGATCTTGCTACGTTCGAGGATCACATGATGGAAGACTATATGTTCGCCATAGATCAATGGAACCTCAAGGACTCCTAGCTGCATAGAGGGGGCCGCCCGCTTGTCAGCCCAAATTACTGTATCGAGCTGGTTGCTATATAGGTGGCGATTATTCCACTTGTCTTCAAACAATTTCAATAATACAGAACGGCCGAAAGCACGATTTATGCCTTACGAGCGTTAGCAGGCATGATCTACTGGCTGTTTGATCGAGGCTGTCTTTAGGCTGGCCACCCTGTTCGTGTATTGCCTGGACAGCCCTCAGTTAAGCAATTCTAAGGTCATTTGGCTAATTATAGCTCTTGCAAACTTGAGCTGCAAACTTGGACTAATTGAATGGCGAAAGCCGCTGTAGGAACAGTTTTGCATGCAAAGCCGATACTTAATCTTAAACTATATCTCCTTCCTCCACGTAGGGCATACTGGAGGCTTCGATGTTCACGTCCCTGGGTACGTAGACCAAGTGTTCAAGCTGTGTAACGAAATGGGCTTTTGATGAGCTGGCAATAGGGGAGAGCGAGCGCAGCCCGGACGGGGCGCCCGCAACACCACAGCCGTGATGGGTGATGTCCTCCTCCTTCTTCTCGACCACTGCTTCCCAGCCCCCTGCCGCCCCGTGGCAGACCTACCGCCAGCAGCAGCAGCACCCCAACCAGGGCCCTGCTGGCTCCCTAGCTCCACTAGCTGCTGAACTAGATCCCCTCGATGAGGGCGATGACGAGGCCGGTGGCCACGACGGCGGCACCGGTGACGACAGCTTTGACACTGCCCCTCCACAGGATTCGAGCAGCGGCAGCAGCGACAACGACGACCCCCCTGCCGCCACCACCAGCAGTGCTGAGCCGCTGCGCGCCGAACGCCGCCGCAGTAATCAGCTCGAAAAAGAGCTGCGCAAAGCCCGCGCCCAGCTGTCGCGCTTCTCGGAGATCAACCCGGACGAGTACGCCCGCCTGCAGGACGCTGAGCGCAAGCGAGAAGAGTTCGAGCGCCAGGTGGGCGACCGTGAACGCCAGCTAAATGAGGCCAATATCCGCCGCGTGCGCAGCGTTGAAAAGGAAAGGGATGAGGCCCGCTCCCAGGTGCAGAACCTGCGCAAGGAGCGCTTGCTGGAGCGCCTGTTTTCAGAAGCGGAGGGCCGGGTCGGCGGCGATGAACGGGGCACGTTTTTTGACACCTTCGTGACGCTGTGCGGTGGTCACTTCCAGCTGGGGGATGTGGAAGGCCGAGAAAGGCTGCTGCCGGTGGATGGCAAGGGTCAGCCCCTTACCGCCGATGGCGTAGCGCTGTGCGATGGCGACTACATGGAGGAGCTGCGCCGCCACCCGGTATTCAGCTTCTTGTTCCAGCAGCGCAGTGGCCTGTATGCGGGCACGGTTGCTGAGGCAGGCCATGAACACAGCGCTGCCCCAAACCTGCAGACGCTGAGCACCGCCGAGCTCTATCTGGAGGCCGTCAAAGCGACCACCCCCAGAGCACCGGCACCGCGTCGCTGATCACCCAGCAGGGAGGGAGAAATGTCCTGGTATCTGGTGTTCTGGCGCAACCGCTCCACTTCCACCGTGGTGCCGGCCGCCAGCGCTAGCCAGGCCCGCTCCCGTGCCCGCGCCAAACAAAAGCGGGGCTATGGGGCGATCGTTGCTGCACGCCGCGCCAATAGCCAGGACGCCGGCTTGATCAGGAAAGGAACCTGGGTGCGGCGCCGCCGCGATGGCACCAGCCCCCAGTTCGGGAGTGCTCGATCCAAGGCCAGGGCCCGCCGGCAGCGGAGCAGCTACAGGCATTGGCTGTAAGGCCCGGCCACCAATCGGCAGCCGGGCCTGAGCCCTTTGGCTCAGCAGACCGAGACGGTGCAGCCGGGGGTGCCCTGCAGCTTGCGGGCAAAGGCAAATGCCTTCTCGGCAGGGATCAGCCGCATCTTCTTGACGGGCTTGCCGCGGCGGCCAAAGAACTCGACCTCACAGGGAGTGGAGCCGAGCTTCTGAACGCCGGGCTGATAGCGGTGAACCACAAGCAGGCGGACTTCACAGACTGGGCCTTGGGGAGTGGCCATGGCTGGGGTGGTGCGGAGAACACCTACCAAGCGCCCCAAAGGTGAGCACTAGCCAGGGGCGAGTACAGCGAGCCTTGCGTCAGCCCTTGCTGGTGCGAGCCGTAGGGGCATGCTGCGGAGGGGTTTCGCAACGCCCGGCCAGCCAGGTCCCCAGTGGCCATGCTGACAAGACCCGTGCTGCCTCCTCACCGCGTCCGGTGAACAGACTTGCTCGCGTCCCTAGCGATCGAGGCTGTGAACCTCTGGTTCTGGCTGCGGAAGTTGCTCGTCTTGAGTGCCGATTAATAGCTGCTGCTAATCAGGCAATTGTGATCAGTCAACGGATTGGCACCTGGGGCGCTCGACGGATCGGGCCGTCGCGGTCCGAGCGGTACGTCACCTGCGACCTGGGCATGCGGCCTGTGATCCAAGCCAGCAGCCTCTCCAAAAGCTCTTGGGTACGGGGGGCGCCGGCGCCCATGCCCTCTCGGCTGGTGACCAACAAGAGCAGGTCATCGCCGCGGCGCAGCTCCAAGAGCAACTTGAGCTGTAAGCCAGCTGAAACAAGGTCTAACGAGGCATTGCGGCGATCGAGCCAGGTCAGGCTCCCGCCCCACTGCTGGGCGATCTGATCGAGTGTCTCGCGCAGATCGTTGCCATCGATAACCGGCGTGATCAGCGCCTCAAAACGAGCCATGCCTCAGTTTGGCTGATCCAGGCTGGCGCACCAGCCTGATCGCGCCTTGCATCCGCACTGGTTACGAGCCGGGCACGGCCCTAGACGGCCCAGCGCAGGGGCTGCTCCCAGGCTTCCTCTGGGCAGATCAGATCCCAGCAGCAGGCGATCGGCTCGGGCAAGGGAAACAGCACCAGCTGCTTAACGGACTGGCCGGCCTTGCGCTGCCTGGTGCTGCTGGAGCGGAGCAGGGTGGAGGTGGCTTGCATCGCAGGAAGGAGAAAAAACGCCCCCACTCGCGCCCAACAAGCCGCCGGGTCAAGGCCGCCAGTAGGGCGCTCGCCTTGGCCTTGACCATGCGGCGCTTCCAGCCCGTCAGGTTGCTGGCGCTTGGGCGAACCATCGGGGAAGTGCTCTCCCCTGCGCTGCACCACGGCTGACCCTGAACGCCAGCAAGCCAACAGGGTGAAAAAGCCGGGATTAGGCCCCCGGCAGGGCCTATGGCCCTTAGGCCAGAGCGTGCCGCTTGGCTTCGAGCTCACAGCGCAACACCAGCAACTCATGCTGAGCCAGCAGCCGCTGATCGAGCTCATCAACGCGGGCCAGACACTCGCGTATGGCGGGCAGGACCTCCTCTTCCAGGCGGGTGATCTCCTCCTCTCCATAGGGCTGCTCACTCCAGGTGCGGCGCAGCGGCAGATTGCGCTGCAGCATCAGCACCACCTCGATGGAACGGAGGGTGGATTCGAGCAGCAGGAACGGATCTTCCTCTGGCCTGCAGAACGGTGAGGCGGCAGCAGAGCGGATGGCCATGAAATCGGCGCCAGGTGTGGCGCAGCGACGGGACTTCCCGAAGCAGAGGTCCGACGTCAGGAGGGCCTCAGACTGAGGAAGCCCGGAGCAAGCCACTGGTGGGCAACCCAAGAGTTTCGGACATGGGCCTTATGGGGTGCAGCGGAATCCCTGAGCAGGCGCGAGTGGGTGGAGCAAGGCCGGATGTGCGGCCTGTTCAGCGCAGAGCTGGAATCCCAGAGCGGGAGCGAGCGGGTGGAAGCTCGGAGCGATCAAACACCCGAATTTCGGTTATTTGAGTCGGCTTGCTTCCCTGACTACTCCAGCTCAGATCTTTCGCAAACGCGGCTTGCCAAGGTGATGCACCGCATGCACCACCACGCCAAATAGCCCTGAGCGATCAAAGACCTCTAGGTCCAGTGGAATTGCAGCTTCTCCTGGCCGCACCGGCTCAAGTAACCACTGCTCCCCCTGACGTAGCAGCGGCCGCATTAAAAAGCTGCCCTGGTGGGCAACGACGACGACATGGCCTGAGCAGGGTTCAACGCTGCGGTCGATCACCATCAGGTCGCCATCATTTATGCCGAGCTGGCGCATGCCATTGCCGCTGGCCCGCATGTAGAAGGTGCAAACCGGGTTGGGAATCAGGGCGGATTGGAGATCCAAACCCTCACCCAACGAGCCCGGGCAGAAGGGCACAGGCTCTCCAATGGGTAGGTCGGCCAAAATCAAACCAGCAACGGCAGCAGTACAGCTGTTCTACTCCTGCCGAGGTGGGTTGGGCCGGCTCAGCCGCCGGCTTCTGGCCAGGGAACCAGCTTCATATCCCCCACCTTGTTCCAGGTTTTGCATTTGGGATCAGCCAGCCGGTAGAGGGCGTTGCCGTCTGGTCCGCTCTTGGTTACCACCAGCACTGGATTGCCAGGCCAGCCGATCCGCCAAAGCTGCTCACCACCTGCCAACACAATCAAATCGCCGGTGGCGGGGTGCTTGAGGTCTGGGGCCATCGCTGCACCGTAGAAAGCCACAAGCGATTGGCTGTCAATCCGCTGCCTGCTCCGGTGCGAGCGGAACAAGGACAACCCCAGCTCAATTGCTCGATGGATCGCCTGCTGGGTGGCTCAGTTTTCGTGTCGCCTGGCACAGGGCTAGCGCGGGTTCTTTGGGAGTCCCGGCTGCAGCAAGCTAGATCCCAGTCATAGCCTCGATTTGATACCCGCGACGCCACCAAAAAAGTGACGGCGAGTGACAGAGGCCAAAGCTGATGGTTTGGACGCCCTATGCCGATTGGATTTTCACCGGAGTGAGCATTGCCAGCTTGTTGGTGGTGGTGTGGCTGGTACTGCGGCCAAGAGCTTGACCTCTGATGGCTTTGCGAGCTAGTACAGAAGTACTTGCCGCAGGGCGGCGTGAGCAAGCAGGCGTGGATCCAGGACCCCAGGACCGCCAACACAATGCGGTTCCACTTCGATCCCAAGAGCTGGAGCGCGCATCCGATGTACTTCGTCGATTCAGGCCGTCCGCTGCCTGGCGCACCACCACTGCTCAAAACTCGTAGTCACATGTCCCGTAACGAGGCCAGGGAGCTCTGGCTCAAGCTCAAGGCCCAGGGGTGGAAGCAGGTGGAGCCGCAGTGGGGCGCCGGTGTAGATGTCTGAGTTGGCAGCACTAGGTCGCAGGTTCGAATCCTGTCGCCCCGATTGACTTTTCACCGATTGACCTCAGGGGACGCGCCCAAAACGCGCCCAAAGAGGTCCCTTCGCCAAGCCATTCGTTCGGCTGATGCCGCCTACAGGGCGGGCCAGGCGTACCTCAGTGATGCCGAATTTGACGAGCTGGTGGCAGAGCTGCAGCAACTCGACCCCACTGCGCCTGAGTTGCTTACTCCCGGCGGGGGCAGCAAGCTGCTGAGCCTGGACAAACAGGACCTGAGCGAGTGGCTGGCCTGTCTCGGTGGTGCCGCTGCTGGCCTCTTCTCGGTGACCCCCAAGCTCGACGGGTGCGCCATTGCGCTGGAGTACCGCCTGGGCCAGCTCACGGCAGCGTGGACACGCAGCGGTGCCGATGCCATGCACCTGCTCCCCCTGGTGGGCAACGTTGCCCACACATTGGCGGCACCCATAAGCGCCCAAATCCGCGGGGAGCTATTTGGCCTTGACGGGCGGCAGAGCACACCCGCCGCTGCCCTGCGCCGCAAAGTGCCCAGCGGGGCCGGGCTCAGCTTCCTGGCGTTCGAGCTGATGCAGAGCACCACCACCCACGTCACCCAGCTGGTGGCGATGGAGCGCTGGGGCCTGCATACCCTGCCGCACCGGCTCTGCAGCGGTGCTGAGCTAGAGGGCCACCACCAGGCGTGGCTGCGTGGCCACCTCTGGTCTGATTTGCCCACTGATGGCTTGGTGGTGGTGGTGAATGACGGCCAGCAGCGCCGCCGCCTGGGTGCCACTACGGTGGCGCCGCGTTACGCACTGG
The DNA here is from genome assembly GCF_056108345.1 of Cyanobium sp. NIVA-CYA 375. Lineage (NCBI taxonomy): Bacteria > Bacillati > Cyanobacteriota > Cyanophyceae > Synechococcales > Prochlorococcaceae > Cyanobium > Cyanobium sp. NIVA-CYA 375. Next base: position 6,553 of record NZ_JBSYHW010000093.1, read on the forward strand.
CTATGAAGAGCTAACGCAGCGCTCAATCGAGGAGGCGATCAACATATCTAAAGCTGGAGAACAAAGAATCCAGTAAACGCACGCGGCAGCTATCTTGTGGAACAGACTAGCTGAAACCAGCATGGAAGACCTAGCAACAACTTTTGAGAAGCGAGTGCTTTTTGGCTACGGTCGCCATCTCTGGAACATCCTCGGAATCTCAGGGACAGTTGCCACTGTGATAGGTGGAGTCGCCCTTCTAACCTCTCCATTTGAAAAAGTCAGCAGCTACGAGGATTGGCTGCGGAATCAAAAAAGAGGGGATTACGACGCCAAAGAAATACTTGGCCAAATCCCAATAGTCGAACGACTAAAGCAAGAGTGCTTTGAAGGGTCGTGGCGCTGTGAAGAGGATCGGTTGAGACTGGTGCAAGCAAGGATTAGCCGCGTCGATGCGAGGCTAAAAGGCGAGTATCAGTCCTACGCATCAAGCATCACCGAGCGACGGCCTGCAGCTCAGCTGCTGCTGGGCTGGGGGCTTGGCGCTGTGGCGACCGCATCAGTCGTTAGCGCTATTCTGGCTATCGAAAGAAGCGTTAGGAAAGATTAATCTCTACAGAAGCCAAAAAGCACTACCGAAAGCGGGGAG
>NZ_JBSYHW010000094.1:0-7131 GCF_056108345.1 Cyanobium sp. NIVA-CYA 375
CTGAGGGAGGCGAGCCGTCAGCCCCGGCTACGCCGGGGCTGATCCCCCTGAGTTACACCACTCCATGGGACGCCGCTCGGCGCTGCTCGCTGCTGGGCTGGCATAGACCCTCCTGGGCTGTGAGGTCATCACCCAGCTCGATGCCGCCGCAGTGATGAAGCAGCCGCTGCAGCCTGGCGAGCGCGGTGCTGTGGTCGGATTCGTTGCGGCGACCCCGCGGTTCGGCCTGCAGGAACACCAGCTGCTCCAGCCGTTCGCTTTGCAGCAACCCATGGGGCCGGCCGATGGCGTCGTCCTCCCAGGCCAAGTACCAGAGCCCCGCTGAGAAGACCAGCTGCAGGGGCCAGGCGCGGATCTCCTCGCCGCGGTTGTCGCCGCCGCCAAAGGTGCTTTGGCGCAGCAGGCGTACGCGCCGGTGCTCGAGGATCGCCGTCTCGACCCGCTCAGCTTCCCTTGGTTCAGCCAGGGTGCCCCGCTGCTGGTTTTCCGCACCGGGATGGGCGCCATCGAGATAGGTACGCAACGGTTGCGTGGCCGTCACCTCGATGCCACCCCAGGCCAGACGTTGCTCCAGCTCATCGAGCAGATCCTGCGCTGTCGGATCACCTAGCCGCTGGGCCACGTGTTGCACCACCCCATGGATTTCCACCAGCCGCGGCGCTGAGAGCAGGGCGGTGCCAAGGCAGTAGCCATGGCGTGGGTTGTCGTGATGCAGCCGAAAGCCATAAGGGGTGAGGGTCTTCTCGATGTCTTTGCGCAGCGTCGCCAGCTCACCTGAGCCATGGCCGCCGGGGATCTCAGCGAGACGCTCCAGCAGGTGCCGCTGCATCGCCAGTGCCCCCGGACCTTCCGCCGGCCGGTCAAAGGGCGTCTGCAGCAGATGGCGCAGCAGCGTCATCACCCGCACAAACACCTCCGCATCAGCCATCGGCGGCTGGCCGCCATGGACACCGCCACTGCGGGGGGCCTGCTCCTCAGAGGTGCCAGCCAGCAGGGGCAGGGGCTGAATCCCCGTTGTCACGGGGGTGGCGGAGAAGAAGCCCTGGCTCTCCAGCCAGCTCAAATCGCGGCGTACAGCCTCGGCATCGCCGTAGCAGACCCCATGGAGCGTGCGCAGCAGGGCGGCCGCCCGCTGGGGCAGCTCACCACTGGGCAGTGGTGAAACAAGCGTTTCTAAGGCCTCGCGGCTGCCCTGATCGGTTGTCGCCAGATCGGGGTGCGCCGCCAGCAGCTGCAGCAGGTAGAGCAGCCGCTCCAGATCAAGCAGGCGCGAGTGGCCGTGGAGCAGCAGCTGGTGCTGGCGATTGCAGGCCGCACTGATGCGGCGGGTAAGACGGGAGAGTTCGCTACGTAAATAAGTAGTTAGGTCGCGCTGCTGGGTGGGCTGCACCGCCACCACCGAGGCAAAGCCTTCCGCCCGCCCCGGACCAAAGGCCTCATCCGCCAAGGCAGCGGCCATGCGGCGAATCACCGGGACGGGAACGGGGCGCTCCCGTTTCTCGTTCCAGCGCAGGCAGGTGCTCACCGGCGTGAAGTGCCACCAGCCGATCCACTCCACTGGCCTGGGTATGGCCAGCTGCTGGGTGATCGCCAGCCGCCAGGGCCGCTGGGCATGGGTGGCATCCACGATCACCGGCATGCCGGCTGCCACCGCACCGATCAACCGCTCATGCAGCCGCTGCTGGATCGACGGCCAGGGCCCCTGAACGGCCGAATCACCGAACACCTCAGCGCGGATCGCATCGGTCGAGAGCACCACCGCCGGTTGCCCCTCAGGCCCTGCAAGCAAAGGGGCGAGCGCCTCCGCAGTGGTGCTCTTGCCACTGGCGGGCGGGCCGATTAGTAGGTGACAGCGCAGGGGCTCCATTGCTGCAGGTTGCTGGCCCTTACGGCCCGCGGCAACAGCCGCCAACCAACTGGAGCAGCCGGCTCAGTGCTGGCAGGGGGTTTCAGCCGGCTGGGTTCTTCGCAGGAAGGAGGGTGGACGGGAGCTGGAAAAGGGCAAGGCTGATTGCCCCGTTCTGCTGCCGCGCTGCCGTGCCAATCCAGCGTTCTGCTGCCGTTGTGCCGCCTGCGCGGCGGCGGCGCAAGTCCTACAGACCACCCGAGATGCTGCTCAACCTGCACGTGCTGGATCTGATGGAAGTCAGCGGCAGTCAGATGCGCGCCGCCCGCTCCCTATCGATGCACCAGACAACGGTGAGCCGCAGCTACTGGGAGCTGGCCGAGCAGTTCCGCCTCCAACCAGCGCGTGGCCCCCGCCAGGTGTGCCGCTGGGGGGGAAGCAGCAGCCTGCGCTTCCTGCGGCTGGCCAGTAGGGCCCATCGCCTAGAAGACGGCCGGTTGCGGCTGGGCACAGATGCTTTGCACCAGTCGCTGCTTGCTGGGCTGCCCGGGGTGTTGCAGGTGCCGCCCTGCTTTCATCCCGCCGGCGACTGGGCAACGCTGGTGGCCCAGGGCGTGATCGATGGAGCCCTGGTCTCCTCCCTCTGCCATAACCAGGAGCTGGCAAGCGGGGAACTGCCGCATTGGCCGGGCGTGCAGGTGCTGCCGCTGGGAACCTTGCCGCTGCAGCTAGTGGCCCATCAGCGCTGGGCCGAAGTCTGGGAGGAGCAGGTGTTGCTGCCCGCTGCCCAGATCATGCCGCTGCTGCATGGGGAGCTGGAGCCATGCATCGGCAACCTGGAACGCGCCTCACGGGTCTGGCAGGACCCGCAGGCCTGGCTAGAGCAGCTGCAGCAGCGGCCCGTAGCGGTGCCGCTCTGCCCGGCCTTGGCCCCCAGAAGCTGGTGGCAGGAGCAGGGTCTGGTGCCGGTTGCCGATGGGCTGTTTCTGCAAGAACAGTTGTGGCTGCTGCTGCCCCAGGAGCTGCAGGCACCTGCAGCAGCCAAGGCAACGCTGCGGGTGATCCAGCGCCGCGCCTTCCGGGCGGCGGCCCGGGGAGCTGGGGCACTGCTGGGGTTGGAGGGGTCGCTGGAAGAAGGGGTGGGTGCTGGCGGGGGAGATGTTGCGACACACCGCAAGGCGCAGTGAAAGGGCACTACCCGCAACAGCTGGAAACCTCGAACTATGCAGGCTATGCATAGTTCTCAAATCCAAGGCTGCAAGTGCTGTCGAAGTACTGCAACCTGGCTTCTGTTAGGTGCAGACTGACAGCAGTAGGAGGTGCCCCCGGTGCCGCCGCCGCCGCTACCGCCAGTGAGCTACGCATCGCAAGGAGCTGACTGATGAAACCGGCTGCCACCAGCCCAAGCCCCAGGCTCAAGCCGGGTTCGGTTGTGCGCTGCCGTACCCGCCGCTACCTGGTGGAAGAGGTGGAGCCCCCCATGCACCGCAGGGTGGCGGATGGGGGTGACAGGGTCGTGACCCTGGCCTGCATGGAAGACGACGCCATCGGTCAGCGCCTCACCGTATTTCTGAGCAGTGAGATCGACTTTGAGGTACTTGGGGAGAGCAGCTGGGAGGCGGTTGCCCAGCGGGGCTTTGACCAACCGAAACAGTTCGCCGCCTACCTCAACACCCTGCGCTGGAACTGCGTCACCGCCACCGACGCCGAACTGTTCCAGGCCCCCTACCGGGCCGGCATCGACGTCAAGGCCTACCAGCTTGAACCACTGCGCAAGGCGCTCCAGATGCCCCGGGTGGGCCTGTTTATCGCCGATGACGTGGGCCTGGGCAAAACGATCGAGGCCGGCCTGATCCTGCGGGAGATGCTCCTGCGCCAACGCATCAAGCGGGTCGTGATCAGCTGCCCGCCGTCGGTCTTGCGCCAGTGGCAGGAGGAGATGGCCAGCCGCTTTGGCCTTGCCTTCACCGTGATGGACCGGGCCTACGTGGCCAAGGTGCGGCAGGAGCGGGGTTACGGCACCAACCCCTGGAGCACCGGCAGCCGCTTCCTGATCTCCCACGCCCTGCTGCGCAACTCGGAATACTCGGCCCCGCTGCGGGTGTGGCTGGAGCAGGGCAAGGGCGGGGAAGACCAGGCCCCGGTGCAGAGCCTGCTGATCCTTGACGAAGCCCACAACGCTGCGCCGGCCAGTAACAGCCTGCGCTACGCCATCGATTCCGGTTTGACCCGCAGCCTGCGGGACCTGGCGCCCCTGTTCGAGCACCGCGTTTTTCTTTCGGCTACACCCCACAACGGCCACAGCAACAGCTTCACGGCTCTGTTGGAACTACTCGATCCAGCGCGGTTTGTGCGGGGTGTCCCTTTCGAGCCTGGGGATCTGGACACGGTGTTGGTGCGCCGCCTCAAGGACGACCTACGCCGCATCGGCGAGGAGTTCCCTGAGCGGATTGTTGAACCCCTGTCCGTACCAAAAGGCAGCCTGCCAGCAGATACCCCAGAGCTGGAGCTCTCACGGTTGCTGCAGAAATACCGCAAGCAGCGGGAGCAACGGCTTCTCCTGGGGGGTGCCACCAAGCGGCAACTCAATGCCGATCGGCTGGTGATCACCAATTTGCAGAAGCGATTGCTCAGCTCGATCGAGGCCTTCGCTCGCACCCTCAAGGTGCACCGCAGGAGCCTGGATCAAAAGCAAGAACAGCGGCGGGAATCCCTGGCGGCTTCAGGTGCCCAGCTGGATCTGCTGCTCGGCGGCGTGAATAACGACAGCGACCTAGCCGAACTCACAGAAGATGAGTTGCTCAACCTGGAGGAGGCGCAAACCAGAGCGGCTTTACGCCAAACCGTTGAGGCTGATCAAAGCGATCTGGCCCTACTGGAGCGGATGGGGGATATCGCGGCGGCCAATCGATCCCTGGCCGATCCCCGCATCAAGTTGCTGGAAAAGTTTCTGCGCAGCCACCTCTGCCCCAACCTCGGCGAAGCAAAGGCGACATGGAACCCAACCAGGCTGCTGATCTTCACCGACTACGTCGACACCAAGCGCTACCTGGAAAGGCAGCTGAGGCAGCTGCTTGGTGACGCCGATGCCGACCGTCGCGTCGCTTCATTCACCGGCGGCATGAGTGAAGACAACCGCGAGCGGCTTAAGGCCCAGTTCAACGCCGATCCTGATCAAGAACCGCTGCGCATCTTGATCGCCACCGATGCCGCCCGGGAGGGGGTGAACCTGCAGAACCACTGCAAGCACCTGATTCACTTCGACATCCCCTGGAACCCCAGCAAGCTGGAGCAGCGCAACGGCCGCATCGACCGCAAGCTGCAGCGCTCTCCCCAGGTGTGGTGCCACTACTTCGTGCTGGAAGACCGGCCGGAGGACCGGGTAATGGATGTGCTGGTGAAGAAGACGGAGGTGATCCGCCAAGAGCTTGGCTCGCTTTCACCGCTGGTGCAGCGCCAGGTGGATGAGGTGCTGGAAGGCGGTATCGACACCGACAACACAGAAGCGGTGCAGCAGCAGTTGCTGGCGATGGATTCCGCCGACACCGATCGCGGCGCCATGCTCAACCGAGCTCGGGAGGAGCTGGAGGCCAGCCGGCGGGTGGAGAAGCTGCAGCAACAGCAGGATGAGCTGCGCCAACTGCTGGCGAAATCCCATGAATGGCTCGGCTTCGATGACGATCCCTTCCGGGCCGCCCTCAACTGCTCGCTTGACCTACTGGGTGTGAGCGGCCTGGTGCAGGGCAGCGACGAAAAGGATCAGCCCTGCTGGCGCTTAGAGCACCCTGAGTCCCTGGTAGCTGGCAGCAATGACCGCAGCTGGGAGCACACCCTCGACAGCCTGCGGGGCGTGTGGGATCGCAAAACGCCGCTGTGGCAATGGCGCCAGGAGCACCCCATTAGGCCGGTGATCTTCTCTGATCCCGGCCGGCTCAATGCCGAGGCCGTGCACCTGCATCTGGAGCACCGCTTGGTGCAGCGCCTGCTCAGCCGCTTTCTGAGTCAGGGGTTCCTGCACCACGAATTGAGCCGGGCCTGCGTGCTGGCCAGCCCCGACCCCCAACCCAAGGTGTTGGTGCTGGGGAGGCTGTCGCTGTTTGGCCAGGGCGCCACACGGCTGCACGATGAGCTGATCAGCGTGATCGCCGACTGGCATCCCGGCGCGGATCGGGCTGCGGCGCTCCAGCCGCTGGCTGGTGCTCAGCAAGAGCAGGCCTGGGCAGTCCTCACCAAGGCGATGGAGGCCGGAAATAATGAAGCGAGCACCGCTGCTATCCGCAGCCAGCTGCAGGCAGAAGCCCCAGCCGATGTAGCTGCGCTCAAGCCCGCATTGGATGCGGCGGCGGAAAGAGCCCAGGCCGCAGCAGCTGAACTGCTCAGCCAACGTGGCGCCACGGAGGCCGCGGCACTTAAGGAGGTGCTCCGCTCCCAACGCAAACGCATCAACGCCACCGTGAGGCAGCGCAACCGTGATCTGGCCAAGCTCGATCGCCAGGTCGCGGCAGCCGATCCCACGGCCCTGATCCCAGGGCTGGAGGAGCAGCTGGAGGTGCCGGCCCTGGATCTACAGAAGCTCTCGAGCCAGGAGCGCAAACAACTCTCGGCTGACCAGAAACACTGGCAGCGGCGCCTGGAGACGATTGAAACGGAGCTGGCCTCTGAACCAAAACGCATCGAGGAGAGCTATCGGGTAATTACCCAGCGGCTGGAGCCGGCGGGGCTCGTCTACCTCTGGCCGATCAGTGGATGAACGGCTCGCCTTTGCTCAGGTTGCTGAAGACCACTGCGACAAGGCTCCAGCGCTCGGGCATCGAGTGGATGCGGGGCCTTACGAAAGTGGTGCGTGCCCTGGTTGGGGGTCCTGCCTGCCTCGCCATCCTCACCGCTCTGGGATACATAGTCCTTCTAAAAGTCGTCTCATCGCCAGCAATCAAGGTCTTGCTATCGCTTGGGGCACTGATCCTGATGTCTCAGTGGGTCCTTGCTGGATGGGACCGGCTGCCCGCAGACGATCAGGACCAAGCTCTGCAGAAATGGCAGGAGCTGACCAAGAGGTTGTGGCGCTCGCGGGCCCTCGGGCTCTGGCCCGTGCTGCTGGTGATGCTGACGGCCTTGGTGGGATTTACCGATTGGTTCCCGTCAAGCGGGGCAGGCCGGCTTATGATGCTCGCATCCATTGCCACGGTTGCCATTTATGGATACTTCCGTGAGAAAGCAGAGAAGAGAAAAGATCTCCTGGCTTTCGCCGATGAGGCGAGAAACCGTTTTGCTGAAGTGGCAAAACA
>NZ_JBSYHW010000095.1:0-7041 GCF_056108345.1 Cyanobium sp. NIVA-CYA 375
CCCGCACAGGGCAGCTGCTCCACCTGGCCCGGGCGATGACGCTGCTGCCCGCGATGGTGGTCAAGGCCGGCGTGGTGCGGCAGATCCGGCGCCGTCTGGGGCAGCACCCCGTGGTGTTGCCTGAAGTCCAGCTGCCACCGGAGCTGGTGGCAGCCACCCGCCAGCTGCAGTCCCGCACCCGGGGCCTGCCGCAGGCGAGCCCGCCAGCCCCAGGGCTTAGCCGTAATGCACTTACCTTCATACAGCGCTGATCAATCTCCCCTGCCCCTGAACTTGCGCTCTGCTTCAGGCATGGTGCAACCGTTCTGCTCGTTGCCTGTCGCTCACCTGCAGCCTCAAAACCTTGCCTGCCTGCTTGATCAGCTCCGGGTCGTGGGTGCTCACCAGCACCAGCCGTTCCCTGGCGCGTTCCGCCAGAATCGCTCTCACACGCTGGGCCGATTCCGCATCAAGAAAGGCTGTGGGTTCATCGAGCACCTCCACCGGGCGGTTGCGCAACCAGGCGCGCAGCAGGCCCAGCCGGTGAATCTCACCACTTGAGAAGTGATCCAGCGCCAGGGGCAGGGGATCGTCCAGGCCGCGGCCGCGCTGGCAGAGATGGCCTAATCCCAGCCGTTCCAGCCAGTCCTCAATCACACCTGCAGGTGCCTCTTGATCGAGCAGCAGGTTCTGGCGCAGACTGGTTTCAAATAGCACTGCCTCCTGCGGGGCGTAGGCCAGCAGCCCACGCAGCTGGCGAGCTCCCGCTGGGCCGCTCAGCTCAATGGCGCCCATTGGCGATGCGATCTGCCAGTGGCTGCTGCCTTCCCCCAGCAGGCCGCAAACGCGATCCAGCAGGGTTGTTTTGCCGCTGCCGGAGGGGCCTGCCACCGCCACCAGAGTCCCTGGCTGGAGTTCAACCCTCTCTGCCTCCTTCCCAGCGGTTGCAGGACTCCAATGCAGGGCTGTCCAATTTTGAGGGTCGTTAAAGCCTGCCAGGGTCTGGCTTGTGGCCGTCCTGCCTTGTTGCGCCGGTCCTGCGGGCCTGAGCAGTTGACGCCGCTTGCAGAGCTCGTCGTAGCCGGGCAACGACCCTAAGCACAGGCGCTGGGCATTGATTACGGCGCTGAGGGCGGTGCCGCTCCGGTAAGCCAGCAACAAGGTGGTGGCAATGGCGGCGGGCCCAAGTCCCGCCCGGCCCCAGATCAGCCACCCCCCCACCACCAGCACCACCAAGGTGTCGCGCCAGGCCGTAAACAGGGCTTGACGCTGCACGGTTTGCCTTAGCAACCGGCGAAAGCGGTCGTTGTCTTGCGCAAACCGCTGCAGCAACCAGGATTCAGCCGCCGCTGCCCGCACGGCTTTCAGGCCATGCAAGCCATCGCCAACAGTGCTCTGCAGTGCGCCATTGAGGTGGCTCTGCAGGCGACCCAGTTGCCAGCTGCCGGAGCGTTGCAGCAAGGCTGCGCCGCCCGTAGCTGCCAGGGCCAGCACAAGAGGGAAAGCGGCTTGCCGCCCCACCACCAGCACGCCTGCCGCGTAGATCCCCAAGGAGAGCAGGGCCTGGAATGAGCGCATCCCCTGATCCAGCGCCAGCACCGAGCGGCTGATATCAGCCATCAACAGGCCCAGCAATTCCCCCCGTCCCAGCTGCTCCAGTTGGGTGGAGGAGGCCTGCAACACCTGCCTGAACAGCTGCTGGCGCAGGCCATCGATGAAGCCGGAGCGCAGCCGTTCCTGCCCGATCGCCGCCAGCGCCTTCAGCAGGCCGCGCAACAGCATCAGGGCAACCAACACGGCCAGCCCCAGGGGCAAGGGGAGTTGCACCGGCAGCTGCCAGCTGGCGCCTGGGGCAGCACCGAGCAGCAGCGACACACCAACGCCTAAGCCAGCGATATCCAGCACATTGCTCAAGCCGCTCAGCAGCGCCAGGCCGCTCAAGTGGCGCCAGCCAGCTTCCCGGGCCAAGCGCGCCACAAGCCGCCACCGCTGTAGCCGAGGCAGGTTGCGCTGGCTGATGAAGTCGGGCGACATGGGGCAGAAGGGGTGGATGGCCCTTGCCGCGACCTTAATGGCCGGCCTTGGATTGACTCGCTGGCTCTGCCCCCAGCTGGCGAATTGTTTGCCGTTGAGTTGGAGTGTGGTGGCCAGCTCGCCCGCCCGCCAACCAGCCGAGTTCGAATGAAGCTCGCAATTGCTAGCGACCAGCCAGCTGCCACGGCGCTGTTAGCGGAGATTGCCCACCTGTGCGCTGCCCATGGGGCCCAGTGGCATCCCCAGTTGCAGGTTGAGGTGAACGGGGGCGCCATGCGCCTGCTGGCACCACCAGAAACAACTGGTGAGCTGATCAGCCTGCCCACCGAGCTGTTGCTGCCGATTGAGGCGGCCCAATGGTCGGGCTCAGCCGATGCCCTGCAGCTGCTGCAGCCACCACCAGCCGCCACTGCGATACAGCGCGAGCTGCTGCAGCTGCACGTCGAGCTTTACAACGCCACCGGCAAGTTGCATTGGTGGAGCAGCCAGCATCCTGCTCGGCTTGTTGACGGCTCAGCCAACGTGGCGGCTGCCCTTGCGCCGCTCAAGCCTGGCCATGCGGCCAAGGTAGAGCGCTCGGCGGCCGAGGGATTCCTTTCCACCCGCAGCTTTGGTTGGCGATCCGATCTTCAAAAAGATCATCGCCAGCCGGTGCTGCTGCCCTTGATTGATCTCCTCAACCACCATCACCAGGGAGCCCCTTATGCGATCAGCGATGGCGCGATGCGGATCAAGGCCGCACAAGCAGGAAGCCGCGAGTGTTTTGCCCACTACGGCAGTCGCCGCGACGTGCTCGATCTAGCCCTCCACTACGGCCACTGCGATCACTCCACCCCGTTTGCCCACTGTGCGCCCCTGGAGATCACGGTTGAAGGGGTGGGAACCATTCGAGTGGAGCATCAGGGCCAACGAGCACCCTTCCATCCCTTTGATCCACCACGCGTAACGCTCGAGCCCGATGGTCTGAGGCTCAGCCACCTGTGTTGCCACCAGGAACATACTGAGCGAGTGCAAACGATGCTCAAGCTGGCGCTGCAAGGAAGCCTTAAACGCAGCGGCCACGACGCAATAGGCGCCCGGCAATTAGCTCAGATGGGCTTGAATGCCATCGGAGCTGCAAACCTGCGCCTACTGGAGCAGCTGGCAGCTGCAGCTCAATCCTCACAGCATCCAAGCGCTGCAACGCTTGCGGCGGCCGCCCATCGCCAGGCGTTAATCATCCGAGCGCTTGCCACCAGCCGCTGAGGGCCTTCATGGTGGCGAGGGCACGGCTGGTGCCCATCACTCCTTTCATCGTGGGCTCAGCGCTGGCCAACACGTCTTCTGTTTCCCGGCGAATCGCCTCCAAATCCCAAACCCTCGCCAGGGCTGGATGCCAATCGCTCGTCGCCTTCAAGCTGCGCTCCAGCGCCTGATGTCGCTTGCTGATCAGCTCAGAACGCCATTGATCTAGGCCGCCCTCTAGCTCGCGGTCCTTGGTGGGGTTGTCGCGTAGAAATGGCGGTAGAAATGGTGCAAAAGCCCTGCGGTGCAACAGCCGCCCGCGGCCAGCCCCCTCACCAAACAGCGCCGGATCCTGCTGCAGTAGGGCCGCAATCAAGCGTTCATCCAGCAGGGGAAACGCTTTAGCCATTCCATGAGAGGCCGCCAGACGGGTTTCGTCTTCCGTGCGCACAGCCACCCAATCGGCCAGCACGCGCCGGCGAATCGACTGGTGCTGCCGCAGGTAGCCATCAATCTCCCAGGGGTATTGCTCCTTGAGGTGAGGCCCTAACCACATGCGGCCTTCAGGGGTGAGCGTGCGGCTCAACACATCACTGGAGCAGAAGTCGCGGGTGCGGCGCAGCACCTTGTTCACGGCCCAAGGGCGATAGCTCAGCGCCAGGGCGCGGCCCCCTGCGGTTTTTAGGGCCGCCCGCCGCCCGCCCATCCAGTGCACCAAGGCCAGCCAGCGCCCCTGTGCCACCAGATCCGTGGGCACATTGGCGGCGTTGTGGCTGATGGCCTGATCGCCACCAAACCCGCTGAACAGCACGGTGCAGCCCTGCTGGCCCAGCAGAGCCACGGCCTGGGGATTGCCGCCGATTTGGGCTGGAGCCCCAAACACATTCAGCTGCTGCTGGAGCAGATCAATGCCCGGCTCCCCTTCACCATTCCCCGGCGCAAAGCGATGGCAGTGCTCGGGCAGCAAGCGGTGAAACGGCCTGAACTGCTGCAGGGGCGCTCCTTCCCCGCCCCCTTCCTGGCTCCAGGTGTGCATTCGCTCAGGAGCAACTCCTACGCCATGCACCAGGGCCCCAAGCACCGCATTGGAATCGAGGCCGCTGCTGTGCTCGCAGCCGATGGCGCCGTTGTGCCCCCCCAGGGCCTGTTGCACGTGATCCACCAATCCCTGCCGCAGGAACTGATGCAGGGCCTCTGGTTCCATGGCCGTTGCCCCACCAGCCAGCGGGTCATAGGCCCTGGTGTGCAGCGCGCCGTCGCTGCCAACCAGCACGTGCTGAGCCCGCGGCAAGCGGCGGATGCGGGTGTAGGGCGCCGCCTCTGCGCTGTGGTTGCCACTGATCAGGGCTGCCACATAGGCGGGATTTACATCTTCCGGCCGGGCATCGCCATGCAGGGCGTGGGCTTCCGTCCAGCTGCGCACCACCTCGGCGCCCACCGCAAAAAGGGGTTGGCGATGGAAGGCATCCGTTCGGTAAAGCCCCGCTGCCAGGGGTTGGGGATCGGTGCTGGGCAGCGGAAGAGGCATGGCTGCGGCTAGGGATCAGAACTGGGTGAGGGGCGCACCAGCGCCAGGGCTGAGTCCAGGGGTGTAGAGCCGGCCGGACTGCGGATCTCTGAGCCAGGCATGGGGCACCTTGCGGCCATCACTGAACTTGCTCATGCCTAGATGGAGCTCATTGGCCACGCCAATCAGATCCAGCAGCAGCCTGCCACTAAGCGAACGGCTCAGGCAGGTGCTGGCCCAGCCGGCGCGCCGGCAGCGGATGCGCATCAGCCAAGCCAGGCGGCTGCGCCAGAGCTGCTGCCTGGCTGGGGCGAGCTGCAGTTGCCAGCGTGTCCAGGGGCGCCGGCGGGCCAACCCGATCAGCCTTGGGCCTGGCAGCAGTTGGATCAACAGCCAGATGCTGTGATCCAGCAGGCAAAACAACCCGTAGGCAACCAGTCGGGTGGGCCAGAGCAGCAGCGGCCTCATGCCGGTTGGGCTTCCGCGAGCATGCCCCGCTTAAGCGCTTCCGCCACAAAGACTTCTGTCTCACGGCGGCAGGTCTCAGCATCCACGGCGTAGCGCGCTTGCAGGTTGCAGATCAGCTCTTCCAATTCGGCAGGGGCATCGAGCAAGTTCCAGATGCAGGAACCGGTGCCGTTGAGGTTTAGATACTCGGCGTTTTCCGGGTTAAACAGGCACACCTCGCCGTCCAGTTCAGCGGCACAGATCTCAGGATTGCGGCTAAGGAGCACAGGTCACCTTTCACACATGGAGATCCTCGCAGGGATTTAAGCCTGGTCTCAAGGCTGCAGGGCTACTGCAGTTAGCCGGGCAAATAGTTGGGGCACCTGCAGGCCAAAGCCGCCATTGCCCTCCAGCAGCAAGGGCTCGGGAGAAGCGGGAATCCAGTCCCAGGCCACCTGGTCAATGGCTGGCAACCGCTTGTGCATGGCAGCCGCCGCTTCCAAACAGGCACGCACACACACCGGAGCACCGTTGTGGAGTTGTCGTGTCCATTGAGCCAGAGCGTCCCGTTGGGCCGCCGTCAAAGCCTCTCCTGGGTTTGGCAGGCTGACGCCATCCGCACTGATGAAGGCAACTGCGCCATCGCACAAGGGCACCTCCAGCCAGGCCCGCCGCACGGCAACCGGCGCCTCAGGCGATGGCCGGGTGGTGATCACGCGAACAACCACGGCAGGGTCGGCGGCCGGCAGGTCTGTGCTGTGGCGAAGGTAGGGAGCTGCCAGGGCTGGTTCGTCGCTGCGGCAGAGGCGCTGCCAATGGGCCAGTAGCTGGGCGGGGGTGGGAGGTTCGGCATCGGCTGCATGCGGTGCATCGGCAGGAAGCCGGCGGAATAGGGCCTGCTGCTCCAGGGCTGAGCCAGACCAGCGGAAACGGATCACCCCCGGCCGGCATGGCCGCGTTGGGGTTTGAGCACCACTCCTGCTGCCCTCAAGGCCTCCCACCACCAATTCGGAATCTCTGGGTATCTCTCATCGATGCCGTGGGGTTGATGAGTGTTTTGTTGCAGGTGGAGCAGAGTGAACGGAGCTCGCCTGCGCTCGGACGTGCAGGCAAGTAGGGCCGCTTTGTCGGCCAGCAACCCCAGGGCCGGGCGGCATTGATCCGGCCAGTGCTGCCGGCGCTTGGCATGGATTGCACCGGCCAGGCTGTCTGGGGTGTACTGCGCCAGCTGGCTCCAGGAGCGAACACCCAGGGCCCACCACTAAGACACCTCCGCTGGCCGGTAACTGTTCAGCCAGCAGGCCGGCAGGGTCAGTTGCCAGGGGAGTGCTGGCCGGCCTTTGGGCGGGCGCCTTGGCCAACGCCAGGGCCGAATCAACCACCAGTGCAGCTGCTGGAGCAGTTCCAGCGGCAGCCGCCACAGCGGTGCTGTCCCCAACCGTTGCCAGAGTCGTCCTCCTGCTAGCCATCTCCAGGGCGGAGGGCTATGGAGTGTGCTGAATAGCCGCTCAACCAAGCCAGTCATGGCCAGCCGTTGGGAGCAAGCAAGCATGGCCCAGCGTGTAGGGCCCACCTATTCGTTGGTGCTGGATAGTGATTCGGTGCTGATATTCAATTCTCCCAAGCTGGGGAGGCGCCTGGGATGGAGTTCTACTGAGCCAGGCAAAGCGCCTGGATTGAGAAAATAGCGAACATCTGCCGAAAAGATCGGAACCCGACTGAATTCCAATGAGGTATTGAAGGTGTTGTTTCCTGGACTAAAGGGAAGAGTGCTGATCCAAACGCTCGTCAAACTACGGCGCGGATGGCTGTGAGGGCGGGGTTGATAAAGGTTTGGGGGCTGCTTGGGC
>NZ_JBSYHW010000096.1:0-6838 GCF_056108345.1 Cyanobium sp. NIVA-CYA 375
TCCGCTCATGGCGCTACCCTTAATCAAGGCCGCCTGAATGGCAGCCAAGGAGTGACAACTTTCCTGAAAGTCACCGCTGTTGGAAAGTCCAGATCCGGCTCGGACGGCAACCTTGTTGATCTTTTGCATCTGCACGGATTCAAATGCGCCGGTTCCACCTTCATCTGGTCGCTGGAGCATGCCAGTCAAGCCGGTGTGGCCTATGTGGAGTCGGAGGCCTCAAACCAGCGGCTGCCGTGGGAGCGGGTAAGGGAGCACGTTGCCGCGGCAGAAGAATGCCCGCCGATGATCACCTCTCACCTGATCACGATGCCGCCGCCCGGGGCACTGGCTCGGATCAAGGTGGCCTTCCTGCGGGAGCCGCTGGCCCGGCTCTCTTCTGCCTACCGCTTTCAGCTGCACAAGCAGGGCAGCATCGACGCCATCTCCTTCCGGCAATACATCGACCAGTTCTGCCGCGGCCCCCTTGCCAACTACCAGACGCGCCATCTCTCACCGCAGGAGCCCGAGAATTGGCGCCTGCAGAAGGGCTGGGCGGCGCGCCCCGAGCTGATCGACCTGACCCGGAGGGACCTTTTCGTGGGCCTGGTTGAGCGTTACGACGAATCGATCGTGGCGCTCGAGTATCAGCTTGAGCAGCTCGATTGCCCCAGGAATTTGGCCTATCCCCAACGCTTGAACATCACAGAAGACCTCCGCTCCAGCAGCGAGCAGCCGGAGGCACTGCCCCCAGATCGGCTGCTGGAGATCACCGAGCTGGATGCAAACCTTTATGGCCGCGCCGCCACCCGGTTGGAGGAGCACCTCGCCGCCATCCCTGATCTCAGCGACCGGTTGGCGGAATTCCACGGGCGCTGCTCCGCCCTGCGCCAGCACCCGCCCTCCGTGCAGCTCAAACCCAACGATCAGTGGACCAAGCTGGCTTCAAAAACCTGATGGCTTCAAAACCTTATGGCTTCCAAACCATGATCTTTCGGGGGCAATGATGCAGATGGGCGCAGAAGAATGGATCGATCAGGCCGCTGACCAGTTGGCCCGGCTAACTCCAGACTTTCAGGGACAGGTGCTGCGGCAGCAGGCGGCACTAGCCCTGATGCAGGCCGCTCGCGACGGTGCTGAAGTCGAGCAGCTGGAGCACCTGCTGCAGGCCAGCCTGCTGCAGCAACTGCAGCGGGCGCTCAGGGAGCAACAAAGCTGAACTGGTCCAAGTTCTGCCAGATGTCAAGAGCGGCCCGGCCGCGGAACACGGCCAACTCGAGGGCCTGCCTGTTCTGTTGTGGCAAGTCTGGATCGGCTCCCAGGGCAGCACAGGCTTCCACCAGGAGCGAAAGGCACTGGGGATCGGCCAGTGCTCCCTCCTGCTCCAGTTCGTTCATTCCCTGCAGCAGTCGCTCGCGAATGGCGGGCACCACCCAGTTGCGAGCCTGGGGCCGCAGGACCAGCAAACGTTGCAGCAGCGTCACCGCCCGCCAGCGGCTGGCAGAGCCGGGTTGGTCCATCCAGGCGATTGCACCGTGCCGGCAGAGCTGCTCTGCCATCACCACGAGTCGACTGGATTCGACCCGGGGCAGCGCCTCCAGCCGCCGCATCCACTGATCAGCCAACCAAAGCCGATCGGCCCGCACCGGGTCTTTCAGCACCTCCTGCGCCGGATTGGGCCCGGCCAGCTCCACCAGGGCGTGATGCAGGCTGGGCATCAGGCGGCTGAGTAGCTCGGCCAATAGCTCGGGCTCGAGGTCGGGGGCGAGCCCATCCAGCAGGCTGAAACCCGCCTCGATCTCGCCGGCGTCAAAGCGGGCTTCAAGCCGCCGCAGCTCATGGCCCTGAAGCGCCTGCTCCAAGGCCAGGCGTTCGCGGCTTGCCTCGGCGGGCAGGGCGCGGAGCAGCTCACGCCAGAGGCTGGCAAGGGGCTCGGCCGGCAGGGGCAGGGTTAGAAGCTGGTTGAGCGGGATCCACACGCCCGGCGCGGCAGCGTTCATCGGATGTTGTAGAAGGCAAGCAGGCCTTCGGGCCCGGCACCGAGGGGCAGCGGCCAGTGCTCCTCGGGCAGGGGCCGGGCCACGGGTGCCACCGGCAAACCCACGCCATGGAGCGCTTGGGCCAGCCGCTCGCGCACCACGCTGGCGCCCCAGCCGGCCTCGAGATGGGCGCTGGCCGCCTCCACCTGGCGCTCCCAGAGCTCGGCGGAAGAGTGGAGGGCGATCACGGCAGCGGCGAAAGTCTTTGGATCATCGGCCAGGCGCACGGTGAGACCATCGCGCAAGCCGAGCCCCTCGGCTGCCACGCTGGTGGCCACCAGCGGCAGACCAGCAGCCATGGTGGTGAGCATCTTGCCCTTGACGCCGGCACCAAAGCGCAGCGGCGCGATACCGAGGCGCAGGCGGCCGAGCAGGGGTGCCAGGTTGGCCACGTAGCCGTGCACCGTCACCCCATCGCCAGCGAGGGCCAGGATTGCCGGCGGCGGGTTGACACCCACCACGTGCAGGTGAGGCACGGCGGCGGAATCGGCCTGCTGCCGCAGTAGCGGCAGCACCTCCTGCGCATACCAGAGCACGGCATCGGTGTTTGGCGGATGGGCAAAACCGCCGAGGAACACCACCCCCTGACGGCCATGAAAGGACTGGGACTGGGCCTCGCGGCGCACCCGGGGCGGTAGCACGAAACCGGCGGCGCGGGGGCGCAGGCGCTCCACGGCTTGGCGCTGTTCGTCATCGCTGAGATAGAGCACCCCATCCACCACGTCAAGGATGCGCTGCTCACAGCGGCGCATGCGCTCGATTGCCTCGGGGCTGACGGCCTCGGGCTGGATGGCGCGCTGCCGCTCCATGCGTAGGTGGTGCAGATCGTGGGTGTAGTAAAGGAGGCGGGCTAGGGGTGCGTGGGTCTTGATCGCTTCAAGCCAGCGGTCGGCCACCTCGGGTCGGGCGATCAGGATCGCTTCGTAGTGATCGCCGCGCTGCTCAAGCAGCTGGTCTACAGACGCCACCCAGGGGTGCACGAGTACCTCCACACCGAGCCTTTGCAGGGGGATGCCGTAATCGGGCTGCCAGAGCAGGTTGTCGGCCGGGAGGTAGCTGACATCCCAGCCCAGGGCGAGCAAATCGTTGAGCAGGTTGAAGATGTACAGGGAGCCGGCATCGCGGTCGGGGGTGGGCAGGCTGGCCTCCATGACCAATATTCGACCCACCCGAGCGCGATTGCGCTCGTGCCAAACGGCAGTGCCGTTTTCAGCATGGCTCTGTAGCTGTCGCTGCCACTTGCTGCAGAACAGCCGGGCGTTGCGCTCCTGAAAGCGCTTGGGGCCACTGTCGTGATCGCGGCCGCTGGAGATACCCTCGTAGTGGATCACTTTGGCGAGGGGCTGCATCAGCACCCGATAGCCGAGGTCTCGCACCGCCATCGCCAGATCGGTGTCTTCGTAATAGGCCGGGGCGTAACGGTTGTCAAAACCACCGATGCGGCGAAACAGCTCCGTGCGCATTAGCAGGCAGGCTCCGGAGATGTAATCAACGTCGCGGCAGAAGCCGTAGGCCGGATCATCAGCATCGCCGTCGCGACCGTAATTCCAGGCACTGCCGTCGCGCCAAACAATGCCGCCAGCTTCCTGGAGGCGGCCATCGGGATAAATAAGCATGGGCCCAACCAGGCCGGAGTCTGGAAACCCCTCCAGGGTTTTGATCAACTCGCTGAGCCAGCCGGGCGTAACGACGGTGTCGTTGTTCAGGAAGCAGATCAGTTCACCCGAGGCGAGGCTGGCGCCGTGGTTGCAGCTGCGCAGATAACCGAGGTTTTCGGGTTGACGCACCAACTGCAACAGGCCATCGCCGCATTCGGCCACCAGGGCGGCGAGCTGGTCGAGGGAGCCGGCGGGGGAGGCATCATCGATACAGAGAATCTCGAGCTCTGCAGTGGCTGCTGGTGCGCCCAGTTGCTCCTGCAGCAAGCTGGCCAGACAACGCAAGGTAACGGCCTCTTCGCCGTAAATCGGCACCACCACGCTCAGGCGCCGCTGGGGCCGAGGCTGCTCCAGCAGCAGGGCCCTCAGGGCACGGATGCGGGCGATCGAGGCCTGGCTGGGCGGGGGCTGAAAGTCGCCATCGGCGAGCGGGCGGCCCTCCAGCCAGCCGGGTGCCCGCAGCGGAGTTGGACGATCTGCCAACCAGGCTGAATAGCGATGCCAGAGGCGATCAAGAGCCTGCTCAGGAGTTAGTTGCTCGAGCTGGTGAAGCAGCGCAAAAGCATCCAAGAACAGGGTGGCCGGATCCTCTGCGCACAGCTGGCGAGCCATGGCCAGCTTGGCCAGCCGCGGCGAGATTGCCCTCCAGCAGAGCTTGGCGCCGTTGGCTGGTTGATCAGCCAGCTGGGCCTCAGTGGTCAGCGGTTCTGCGTTGAGAGGCAGCACCACAAAACCACCGCTGGCTTGAACGGCCAAGCGGATGGTGTAGGTGGCTGAGCTGGCGTCAATGAGGTTGAAGCTGAGCTGAAGAGGCAGGCCGCAAGGGCACTCAGGCAACCTCACTTCGACTTGATACCAGCTTGATGCCATAGAAGGGATCAAGGCTGGATCTGCCTCAGGTCAAACCACAAAGAAAATATCTTCTTGTTTCCATGCGTATCCAGCTTGGGCCTGCACAGTGGTAACGCTGCCATCTACTGAATCTGTAATGGCGAGGGAGTTAGTACCAAAGCCGCCGAAACTACCGAAATTGTCAGCACCACCCACACGATCAGCCTGTATTGCAAGAATATCAGTCTCACCTGCATGAGCATTGAAGTCAGTTACGGTATCAATATCGCCATCCTGAAGCTGATCAAAGGTGTAATAAAGCGTGTCGTTGCCAGTTCCAAGCGTAATTTCATCTGAGCCTGCACCACCTCGAACGAGATCATTGCCGCCGTAGGCAAAGATCGTGTCATTGCCAGCTCCGCCGCGAAGAAAATCGCTGAAAGAGCTTCCATATAGCAAGTCGTCGGCAGTGCCGCCAACTGCATAGGAATAAAGGCCACCTGCAGGAGATAAACCTCCTGCCACACTACTAATGGTTGAACTTTCTCCTATGAGATCTCCAGTTGTTACAGCATTTTCGTTGACAGTAGTGGTAAACTCTGCACCACCTTCTTGACCGAAGTTACCAGTACTAATTATTTTAGTGCCATCACCCAATACCTGAACTGCTTCGACAATGTTGCCACCGCCACCGATTGATTGAATTTCAACTTCACCTTCACCGACGTTAAGCGTATTGCTCTGACCGCTCAAGACCACTTGGAAAACTGTGCCAGCCGGAGCAGTGGTAGTAGCCCAAGTATTTCCAACGCCACCAACTTGTACAGGTAAACTGCCATCAACCTGGGTGGGGTCGTCGCCTGTAAAGACAGGAGTAGACGCCGGAGTTTGGCCAGGCAAATCCCATATTGTGCTAGAAGGCGGAGCAATGAAAGACATTTGTTCCTAAATCTCAGCTACCCAAGAAATTTACCACAATGATCATGGCTCTCAACGCACTCCCGCTTGCAAATGCTGACATTACTTTTTTGGTGATATCGGATACCTTGAAAGGGAGTCAGCTGTGACAGTTATTGCTCTGGGCAATTCCGTGAATATCATCCGGGTTTTCTGGGTGACAGATTGGCAAGTAGTTGCCAGCCCTGCCAAGTCACCAGGGGAGCGAACTGCTGCGGTGCCAGCAGGCCTGCTGGGCTGAGCAGGCACTTCACCCTTGACAGCAGGCCGCCGAGGCTGATCGGCAAGCTGGCACTCCAGGGTCGTTGCAGCACCATCAGTTCCACTGGGTCCCCGGTCTCAGCGGCTAGCTGTTTCATTAGGGCGGCAGGTTGTTCGCTGCGGGCACGAAAGCCAACCTTAGCAAGCTTCTCGGCCATAAGCAGTGGTTCGCGGCTGGCCAGGGGCTGCACTGCCATCCCCACGCTCAGCACGCCCTGCTCTAGTAGCCAGCAGAGCGGATCGGCATGGTGGCCGTGCAGCAACACCACCAGACCCTCCGCCGGCAACAGGCGCCGCAGCTGAAGCCGCTGTGGCAAAGGAAGTGACAGCGGTGAACCTGAGCCGAAACCGCCACGGGCCCAGCGCCCGCGCAGCCGCTGCAGTTCCAGCTTGGCTGGCTGATTGGCTGGCAGGGCGTCGGCGTTGGCAACCAGGCTGTCGTAGCTGCGCCAGCTCCCCCCTGTCAGGAGGATGCGTGCACGTAAATTGCGCCCCCAATCGCTGTCTGGATCAATACTCAGGCCCTGCTGCACCGCTTCGAGCGCTTCATCTAATACTCCCTGATCCAGCAACAGCCGGGCCAGCTGAAACCAGGGCCTGGGCTGACGGCGGTTTTGGGTAAGGCTGGTGCAGAGCCAGCGTTCGGCCTGCCAACTCTGTCCCAGCTGCAACAGCAGCGACGCGACCGCATTGCAGTGCTCCGGGCGCAGCTCACTGTTTCTGGCCTGGCGCTCCAGCAGGGCAAGGGCTGCGGCACCATCCCCCGCTGCCAACAGGCAGCGGGCCAAATCTGCGACCAGCCCAGCATGGGGAAGCTCTGCCTCCCCCTCGAGCGCCCGATGAGCAACTGCCAGCAGATCCTGAGGCAGTTGACCAGCCTGCTGCTCTGCAGGGTCGCTGGGCTGGCTGAGGCCAAGAACTCGCAATTCTTGGCGTGTGTGGTCAAGGGCAGGGGCTAGTTGGGTGAGGCTGGGGACCACAATCGAAAGGGTGCGCCAGCGGGCAGCCGGACCGGTTGCACCAATCCCTAGCAAGCTGTTCGCCAGCTGCTCACATAAATCCGAGATGGCGTCGGGATCCACCGAGGTAGGCCCATTCCGATTGGCATCCACG
>NZ_JBSYHW010000097.1:0-6651 GCF_056108345.1 Cyanobium sp. NIVA-CYA 375
CCCCAGATGGCTGCCCCGCTTTCCCGCTCTGCCCTCCGTGCCCGCGATGCCCTGGTGCTGGAGCACCTCTCCCTGGCTGATGCCGTTGCCTCAGCTGTAGCCCGCCGCTACTTCCCTTTGGTTGAGCGGGAGGATCTGATCCAGGTAGCTAGAGAAGCCCTGCTCCGTTCAGTGCTGCGCTGCAAAGCAGGTGATCCAGCTGAGCCCTATCTGCGCCGCTGCATCTCAGGTGCCCTGCAGCATCACTTGCGCGATCGAGTGCGGCTGGTGCGCATTCCACGCCGGCTGCATGAGCAGGGTCTGTGCCCCCTGGGTCACATCAGCCTTGATGGCCACGCCGTTGGCGAGCCGTGCCTGCTCGATCAGCTGGCGGCCCCAGAGCAGGAAGCAGCCGGGCCCGCTGATGATCTGGCGCTGGAGCAGCTAGTTGATCAGCTGCCTGCAGCTCAAGCCACAGCCCTGCGGCTCACCATCCTTGAGGGCCTATCGCTGCGGCAGGCAGCAGAGCAGCTGGAGATCAGCGCCATGTCCGTGCAGCGGGCCCAGAAGAAAGCGCTTGAGGCTCTGCGCCAGAAGCTGGTGGACTAGTGCCCACCCGCCTGGCGCGGAGCCAGGCGCAACTAATCCGTGCGCGCCCCTACCGATTGCTCTGCCGCACTAGCAACGAATCGCCAATGGCTTTCTACGGTGCAGCGATGGCCCCAGACCTCAAGCACCCCGCCACCGGCGATTTGATTGTGTTGGCAGGTGATGAGCAGCTTTGGCGGATTGGCTGGCCAGGTGCGCCGGTCCTGGTCGTCACCAAGACTGGGCTAGATGGCAGCGCCCTCTACCGGCTGGCTGATCCCAAATGCAAAACCTGGAACAAGGTGGGGGATATGAAGCTGCTTCCCTGGCCAGAAGCAGGCAGCTGAGCCGGCCCAACCCAAGCCACCTCACCAGGAGTAGAACGGCTGTACTGCCGCCTTTGCTGGTTTGATCTTGGCCGACCTACCTATTGGCGAGCCTGTGCCCTTCTGCTTGGGTTCATTGGGTGAGGGCTTGGATCTCCAGGCCGCCCTGATTCCCAATCCGGTCTGCACCTTCTACATGCGGGCCAGTGGCAATGGCATGCGCCAGCACGGCATAAATGATGGCGACCTGATAGTGATCGACCGCAGCGTTGAACCCTGCTCCGGCCATGTCGTCGTCGTTGCCCACCAGGGCAGCTTCTTGATGCGGCCGCTCTTGCGTCAGGGGGAGCAGTGGTTGCTTGAACCGGTGCGACCAGGAGAGGCAGCAATTCCTTTGGACCTGGAGGTCTTTGATCGCTCAGGCCTATTTGGCGTAGTGGTCCATGCGGTGCATCACCTCAACAAGCCACGACGCTTACGCAAGATCTGATCGCTCCTGCCTTGACCTGACCTGCGCAGAAGACTGGACTGGCCCTAGCTGGGTCGGCTTCCGGTGGGGCTTACTCCGGGTCCTCTCCATTGTGCTTCCTTCCTGCGTCAGTACGCCTCTGGGATCGGTCCCATCGCTGCGCCACACCTGGCGCCGAATCCCATGGCCACCTATAGCGCCCAGTCCAAGTTCTGCCGGCCAGAAGAAGATCCCTTCCTGCTGCTTGATCGCGCCTCGCGCTCTATCGAGCAGCTGCTTCGCCGCGATCTGCCGCTGCGCCGCACCTGGAGCGAGCAGCCCTATGGAGAAGAGGAAATCACCCTCTTAGAAGAGGAGGTGCTGCCTGCCATCGCTCAGTGCCTAGCACGAATCGATGCCATCGATTCAGCCCTTAGCGCAGCTGGAGAAGAGCTCTATCGCCAAGAGGTATTGGCAGCTGCTCAGAAGCGCCGGGTTCTGCTCCCTGGGGAAGCGGCGCTTATCTGAGCCGGCAATCCAAGGGCCAGTTTTGCTGGCCCATTTTTTGCGGCTTGCGCCGATCAACTGAAACAACCGAAATTCGGTTGTTTGAACCAGAACTCTCCCGCCGCCAGTTTTAGGAAGGGCCTCTGGCCCCCCAGCTGGGCACTAATGAGTGGCAGACACCGGGTGCCTGAAATACAGGTGCTTTTTCTTGCCAGGCAGCAGGACCGCATCCCTTGAGGCGTTCTCACCTCGCCCCCACTGCGTAGGGGCAGGACTCAGGCCCTCTTGCTTTGGTTGATCCCGGCCGTAGCAGCCGGCAGGCGGACAGAACCAGCACTATTGGCTTTGGGGCACTGCTGGTAATTCCTCGAGCACCCCTTTCAGGTTGCCCTCACTTGCTCACACCAGGAAAGGGCTACGCAAGTGGCTACGCCACCCTTGCCTGCTGCTGCGCCGTGGTGCGTCACCTAGGGGTTCCTCGCCAAAATTTCCATGGCAGCTCCACAAGGCCCCGTCTGCAATATCCGCCTGCTGATCGTCCATCGCTATGCGCCCGGTATCAAAAAGAGCGGCGCTATGCCCTGCACCGTTGAGCACTTCGGGAGGCGCGGTAGGCCCGTCAAGAAGATGCGGCTGATCCCTGCTGAGAAGGCATTTTCCTTTGCCCGCAAGTTCCAGGGCCTCCCCGGCGTCACCGTCTCAGTCTGCTAATCCCACCAGGGGGCCATAGGCCCCCTTCTATTGGGGTGCTGGCTGGTGGCAGGACTAGCGGGTAGAGGAGCAAAAGAGAGCGGGAAACAGTCCAGAGCAGCGGGCTTTCTTGCTCCACCCGCTCCCGCCTGGTTGGGGTTCCGCGGCGTTTGTCCCCGCTGAAAAACCCTGCAATCCGGGCAAGCCGGGCACAACCTATGGGGGAACAGCGAGCCAGGGGATTCCACCGCTCCCGCCTGGTCGGGTTCCATTGACCCTTCTGCCGGCTTGTCGGCTGGAAGTAGAGCAGCGGGCTGCCTACTCCAGCCGCTCGCTCCCGCTCGGGGAATCCGCAAAGGCCCGTGCCCGCTGCCGCACCGCTAGGTGCGCTGAGCAGAAGCGCCCATTCAGCACCTCAGCTGGGTGGAGGGGTGCCATCGGCTCTGCAAAACCGCTCTCCAGTTTTCCCCGCTTCTCGGGGTGTCAGGTGCGCGTTCTTTGCATCACAGCGATGTTCACGCTCTCCACCACCATGCAGTCCCTCATTGATGATTGGGAAGAAGCACAAGCTTCCGGTCAATGGCAGGAGCCACAGCCCGAGCCCGCCTATCCAGCAGCCTGGTGGCTAATCCAGCTGGAAGAAGAGCCCCAAGAGCTCGAGCCTCCCCTGCGCTGGTCCGTCTAATGCCGGCCAACCGGCGGTCCTGGAGGCCGCCAGTAATTCATTGGTATCCAACAAAAAACCCCCAGGCAATACCTAGGGGTCAGAAAATAAAAGGCCTGCAGAAGCTCAGAAACAGAAGCTCAGAAACAGAAGGGCAGGAACTGAGTACGGCAGGCGGCATAGCCATCAACCAAGGCGCCGAGGCCGATTTGATGGGCGATGCCAAAGCCGGTGAGGCCTTCCACCACGATGCCGGTGACGATGCCAACCATGGCAGCGCGGCCGTTAAACAGTTCAACTTGCTTGAGCTGCTCCATGAGGGTCAACTGTTCCGCGCTGTCATCAAGCGCTGGGTCGTTAGAAGGAGTGTTGGTCATGGCTTTTGGTGGCGGAACAGTTGATTGGAAGCTGAAATAGCAAGAGCTAGAGGCTCAATCAGCAAGATCCGGCTGGTTGAGAGCACCAACAATCCAGGCACCGATAAGAACGATGGTGATTGCAGAAATCATCCAACCCTCTTAGCCAGGTCCGTAGGACGGCTCAGCACGTAGATCGTCATTGCCGAGAGCACAACGGTGATCAGGGCTACGACCGAAATTGCAGCGGTGTAGTCGGTTTCCATGGCGCTCAACCCAGACCAATTTGGGAAAGGATGCCCTGGCCGGTGAGCAGCTCGGTGCCAAGACCGATCACAAAACCAAGCATTGCCAGACGGCCATTCCAGGTTTCGGCGAAAGCGACAAACCCGAAGCGAGAAGCGGACTCAGTCATGATTGTGACGAAGTGTTAAAGCCAGTGTAACAGGTTGTGAACAAGCGATGCAAGGGGCGCCCCGCTCTGGCCTGCTCGGCTACCAGCGACGCTTTCTGTCTGCTCCCGCTGACAGGAGCAGCAGCCGCCAGCCGTCACCAGCAGGGTTGATGCAGAGCGCTTTGCCGCAGTCATTGGCGCCCGCTTTGATCTCCATGACAATTGATAATTCAGACCGCAGGCATCTCGCGCTAGCAGCAGAGCTGGTTTCAGGTGAGCAGCAGTCCATGCAGCAGGACCTTGACTACCGGCTTTTGGAATCCACTTACCGTCAATCAGCTGAATACGCAGCGATGGTTCAGCGCTACCCGCTGCTGCGTAGCTGGATCACCGCTTGCGAGTCTTCTGAGCTGGTGGGCCATCCACCTTCGGTGGGCGATGAGCAACAGGCGGCATAAGTTCGCCGAGCCGCTACAGCACCAGCGCCCCCAAGGCTTGAGAACTGGAGTTGTGGGAGTTCTGCCGGTGATCAAGGCGAAAGGAGGACCGCCACCGGAGGTGCTGCCCCCGCCCCTGAAAGGGACTAGTAGTTACCCCTCAGCTGAATCCTGAGCAGCGAGGGGATCTGGAAGCCCCTGGGTGATCGCCAAGGCTCGTTTGTAGATGGCACTTGAGGTTGCCCCTGCCGCCTCCATGGCGATGCGCATGTTCTGCCAGTAGTGCAGTGTTTTGTCTTGCGTCATAGGAGCTGCTGCGGTGTCAGGCGCAAGCGGCCGCTCTGCCTCGGCGCCGGCCCAGCGGTTCGATCCATTCGTTGAGCACAAGCTTGTGCTGGACAAGACGACTTGGCAGGCGGCACCCGAGGTTGATCTGCCCCTCGTCTACCAAGCGTCCCAGCCGTAGCGCCAGGGCTTCCTCGTGGCGGGCAAAAGCACCTTGGTGGGAGGCAACCCAGGAGATTTCATGTTCCGTGATCACACCGCTGGAGAGTGACTCCAGAAAGACTTCCCCGACTGTCATGAGAGCTGTGTAACGACTTCGTTACATGCTGTCGCGCCCGGCCTCGCTGCGTGGCTCGAGCGGGCTCTGGGGCTGGCTAAGGCAGTGGGCTGACTAGAGCACGCCAGTCCTTGCAGAAGCGTTGGGGCTCAGTAATTGGAGGCTTTATCCGCTCCTTGCACTTCCGCTGCGTTGTGGTGCTCCAGCCAGGCATTCAGCAGGTCGCTTTTTGTCACCCGATAGCCCAGCTGGCGGGCGGTGCGTAGGAGCTCCTGGCGGCTATGGCACTGGCCCAGGACCTGCTGGAGCGCCGGGCTGCTTTCTGCATCAGCCACCAACCGCTCCAGATCAGACCAGCTCATCTACTTAAAGCAGAGATGGGTTCAAGCTCGCGTGAACTGGAGCCTGCTGCCAGGTTCCCTGAGGCACATTGCGGCGCATTGGTGCATTGGTGGGGCGTTGCGATCGCAGGAGCGATCTGCTGAGAGCACAACAAGCCAGTAGCAAGGCCTCAGGTTGTCAAGCCTTAAGGGCTGCCACCTCTGCCTTGAGGGCCTGCAGCTCATCTAAAAGCGCGCTTAAGAGCTTGTCGATATAGCCCTTGTTGGTCAGGTCACTGGACGCAATGGGCGGGCTAGCTGCTGCAGGACAAGAGCCAAAGGTCACCTGGCCGCTGCTGTTCTCAATTCGCCAGGCCGATCTAGAAGACGGCAGCTGGCAGCGAAAGAAGGTCCCGTCGTAGTACAGGTAAACGTCCCGGCCATTGAAGGTTGAAACACCGCCGCTGTTGGCAAAGCGCAGCGGGCCGTTCATCACATCGCCAGCCTTATTGACGTAGGTGGTTGCCATCGCAGCACCGGTGACTTTCAGGAAAGTTGTCACTCCTTGGCTGCCATTCAGGCGGCCTGGATTAAGGATAGCGCCAGGAGCGGATCGGGCTCTTCTGTTGGCTTGTTTATCCATACTTCTGCCGGCTGACTCCAGCAGCGGGTGGCACCGCTCCAGCGCGTTGGATTGTCCTGGCGGGCAGCCTCGTAGACCTCGGCTCGCTGCTGGCAAATTGCTGCGGCGGATCCACTGTGACGCTGATGTGGCGTCACGAACTTGATGCCGCTGTGGCGGTGCCAGTGGTTGTACCAATCCACAAATGCAGCGACCCATTCGCAGGCCTCGTCCTTGCAGGCAAAGGGCCGGCTGGGGTAGTCCGGCCGATACTTGAGCGTTCGGAACAGAGATTCTGAGTAGGGGTTGTCGTTTGAAACCCTTGGCCTGGAGAAGGATCTGAGCACCCCCATCTCCTCTAGCCGTGATTCCAGCGTCGCCCCACGCATGGCATTGCCGTTGTCGGCGTGGAGGATTAGGGGCTGCTGCTGGCACTGGCGGCTGCCAAAACCGCTGGGGCGGTGGTAGCGCTCCTTGAGGCAGGCCCGCTGCACCAGATCCGCTGCGATCTGAGCCGACTCAACCTCGGCCACATCCCAGGCCACCACCTTGCGGCTCCAGACATCGACCACCAGGTAGAGGTAGAGCCACACACCGCGCACCGTGGTGGGCAGGTAGGTGATGTCCCAGCTCCACACCTGGTTTGGGCCATCCGCTCTGAGGCGCGGCACCGAGCGCGGCTCCTGAGGCAGCCTGGCCCTCCCCCGGCGGTGGCACTGACCCGCCTGGTGCAGCACCCGATAAAAGCTGCTCTCTGA
>NZ_JBSYHW010000098.1:0-6536 GCF_056108345.1 Cyanobium sp. NIVA-CYA 375
TGTCACTTTTAATATTTTTATCGAAATTTTATCAAATTAAATATTTTCACTACGAAGAGAAAAGCAGTAACGAGTTTCCCTGGATAATATCTGATTTAATTGATATTGAAGGAATTTATTTTACCCAAGCCAAAACCAGGATAAATAGCCCATATTTTCTCACGGTACATCACAACAGTGCCAAAGGAACAATTATTAAGAAGTTTGGCTACGACGGCATGAAAAAGATAAAGCCAAAATCTTTTGCGGTAAAAGCAAATATTGCTTCAATGCCCCTTGGAGCCCATTGCATTGGGATACATATTCGCACAACAGACTCTCATCACGCAAACAACCCTAGACAAGTGCCAAGAGATTCAATACAAAGAATACTCAAAACTCTTCACAGTCATTCTACACTTAATGGCTGCAACCATGCGTATCTTGCTTGCGACAGCCTGGAAGCAAGAAATACATGGAGTGAAATAATTACAAAAAATACTAATCTACGTGTTATCCATAACTGCGCTTCATACGACCAATCCCAACTTCGTCAAACAAGTTCTGATGACATGATTACCGATTTTTTTGCACTCTCAAAATGTGGCTTTCTATTGCGCTCTGTACCTTCTGAATTTTCGCGATTCGCTGCACTTGTTGGAGGACTCAAAATGAAATATAATCAGCTTGAAGGCAAGCTTGGTTAAATACTAGCAACCACTGCCTTAAAGATGACATCCTCTCTTGTGATTATTTAACCACCCCAGATGCCAAAGCTTTGACGAAAATAGGCTATGCATTCTTTGTTTGCTGCTTTTCGATCACGACCCTTATAGACAAGATTTCGCAGAGCTGCATGCCAGAACTTGATAGACAGGCAGCCAACAAATTGGCCTGGTGTGGAGCATATCGTCTGCGCAAATGAGCGTAATCTCAAAGGCAGGCTTATTGAACGCACAAGCTCCATCACATCCTCTCCAAGGTGGGGATACCCAGCAAGCCCAAACCCAGGGAGAGCGTGTCGGTGGTGAGGCGGCACAGGGCCAAGCGGGAGGCGCGGGCGGACTCTTCAGCCTTGAGCACCGGCACTTGGTCGTAGAAGCGGTTGAACACCTGGCTCAGTTCAAACAGGTAGTTGCAAAGCCGATTAGGCAACAGCTCCTGCTCAACTTCAGCAATCACCCCATCAAACTTGAGTAGCTCCCGCACCAGCGCCCACTCCTGCGCTTCGCTGAAGGTGAGTGAAGCAACGGCGCCAGCCCCCAGATCGCCTCCCTTGCGGGCGATGCCGGCGATGCGCACCACCGCGTAAAGCAGATAGGGCGCCGTGTTGCCCGTAAGCGCCAGCATCCGATCAAAGCTGAACTGATAGTTGGTGATCCGGTTGGTGCTGAGGTCGGCGTACTTCACCGCCGCCAAGCCCACGGAGGTGGCCACCTGCTGGATGAAGGCCTCGTCTTCGCTGCGCTGCTCATCGGCGAGGCGCTGACGCAGATCGGCCTCGGTGCGCTCCACCGCCTCATCGAGCAGGTCCTTGAGCCGCACCGTGTCGCCGGAGCGGGTCTTGAGCTTTTTGCCATCGTCGCCCTGTACCAAACCGAAGGGCACGTGCTCGACGCTGCAGTGGGAGGGTATCCAGCCCGCCCGCTGGGCCACCTGGAAGACCCCGGCGAAGTGGTTGGCCTGACCGGCATCGGTCACATAGATCACCCGGCTGGCGCCATCGCCGGCCGGCGCGGGAGCGAAGCGATAACGAATCGCCGCCAGGTCGGTGGTGGCGTAGTTGAAGCCGCCATCGCTCTTCTGCACGATCAGCGGCAGGGGCTGGCCGTCCTTGCCACTCACCCCCTCAAGAAACACGCAGCCGGCACCGGCGTCGACCACCAGCAGACCGGCAGCCCTGAGGTCGTCAACCACCTCCTGCAGGTAGGGGTTGTAGAAGGATTCGCCGCGCTCAGCAAGACGTATGCCGAGCTGGTCGTAGATCTTCTGGAATTCGCGGCGGCTCTGGTCGCACAGCAATCCCCAGGCCTTGAGCGACACCGGATCGCCCCCTTGCAACTTCACCACCTCCTCACGGGAGATGGTCTGGAAGCTTTCGTCGGCGTCGAAGCGGGCCTTGGCCTGGCGATAGAAGGCCACCAGATCACCCAGATCCACCGCATCGGCGGTATCGAGGGCCTCGGGCGCCACCTGCTTCAGGTGGGTAATCAGCATCCCAAACTGGGTGCCCCAGTCGCCCACATGGTTGAGCCGCAGCACCGGGTGGCCGCGAAACTCCAGCACCCGCGCCAGAGCATCACCAATGATCGTGGAGCGCAGGTGCCCCACGTGCATCTCCTTGGCGATGTTGGGGCTGGAGAAGTCCACAATCACCGGGGTGGGGGCTACCCAGGTCTCCGCCAGGCTCGGCACCCCCAGGCGCGGATCACCGAGCCGGGCCTGTAGCTCGGCTGCCAGCCGCTCGGGCCGCAGGGTGAGGTTGATGAAGCCGGGCCCAGCAATCTGGGGCTCCAGGCAAAGCTCGGCAAAGGCAGGATCGGCCGTAAGTTGCTCCACGATCGCCGTGGCAATAGCCCGGGGCGGCTGGCCCAGGGGTTTGGCCAGGGGTAGGGCCCCATTGGCCTGGAAGTCACCGAATTCCGGCTTGGACGCTGGCGCCAGCTGGGGATCGAGGGGCTGGTCCGCCTCCGGGAAGGCCCGCTGCATAGCTAGCAGAAGCTGGCCCTGCAGGGATTGGAGAACGGTCAGCATGGCAACGGTGGACCGCAGTGGCGGCAGGCACTTGCTGTGATCATCCCTCCCCAGCCAGCTGCAGGTCTGCCTCCATTCCCTGCAGCACTACATCAGCCACCAGCTTGATGCGATAGCGGCAGGCCTGGGTTTCCGTGCAGTCGAAACTGCGCTGCTCCCAGTATTTGTTGCTGCCCGCACCACCACCGCATAGCCCGAAGTACTCGCACTCCTGGCGGCAGCGCTCCACACCGGAGCGAATCTCCTGCAGCACCCGCTGCAATTTGTCTGTTGCGGCGATGGCTTCCAGGCTGTCGTGCAACACATGACCAAAAGCAAAATCGCCGTATTCGGCGGTGGGCACCGACAGCAACTCGGGATCAAAGGTCGACACATTGCCGCGGGCGTCCACATTGACGATCGCGAAGGGGGCGTTCATGTCGGTTTGGGCCATGCGGGCATTGCTGCAGGCCAGGCTGACGATCCCGTCAAATTCCCGCAGGCGCAGGCGCCCCGGCTGCTCCATGCAGCGCTGCCAAAACCGCTCTAAAAAGGCCCGATAGCGCTGCTCAGCGCAGGGAGCCTTGAGGCTGGAGGCGGCGTTTTCGCCTTCGGTCTCCTCCATGTTGAAGCCCAGGTCGGTGATGCCGTGCTCGAGGAAGAAATCAAACAGGCCATCGGCATGGTCGAGGGCATCGGCTGTGAGCACACAGATCACCTGAAAAGCAATCTGGCGCCGCAGCAGCCAGTCGATCCCCCGCATCACCGCCCCATGGGTGGGCAGGCCGGTGCGGGTAACCCGGTGGGCGTCATGCAGGAAGGCAGGGCCGTCCATGCTCACCCCCACGTGAATGTCATTGCGCTCAAAGCAGTCGCACCAGGCCCCATCGATCACGGTGGCATTGGTCTGCAGCGACTGGACGATCGTGCCGGCGGGCAGGCCGCGCCGCTCCAGCAGCTGGCGCAGGCGAGCACTGGCTTGGTCGTAGAAGGCGATTGGCGCCATAAGCGGTTCGCCCGCATGCCAAAGCAGGGTGAATTGGCCCTCGAAATAGGGGCTATCGAGCACCCGCTCCACCGCCGCCTCGAGCAGTTCCAGGGAGAGCTGGCTGCGATCACCCCGATCGGGCAGGTAGCAGTAGTCGCAATCGAGGTTGCAGTAGGGGGTGGGCTGCACCACCAGCAGCCGCACGGGGCCGTAAGCCTGGCTTTCCACTTCAGCAGCCTGGGGAGCGATCAGCGCCAGTAGCGACCACCATTTAGAAAGCCGCCATTGCGGAAGCCGCCATTTCGGAAGCCACCGTTGTTGAAACCGCCATTACGGAAGCCGCCGTTATAAAAACCACCGTTATTGAAACCGCCGTTATAAAAACCGCCGTTGCGAAAGCCGCCATTGCCCCAGCCCAAGCCCGAGCCGTTTACGAACACATAGGACACTGCGTCATCGGGCATACCTTCATCGGGCAAGCCTGAGGCTTCGGTGCCATCGCGCTCCTGCACTGCCGCCGCAATTCGGCTCAGCCGCTCCTCAATGCTGAGGGAGGTTGATTTAGCTGCGGTTTGATCCTGGGCTGAAGGCTCATGCTGGACGCTGGCTAAGGCCAGGGCCGCCGCCCCATCGAGGGGCAGGGAGGCCAGCAGTAACAGGCCGAAGAGATGGGAGCGGTTCAAGAACGCCATAACAACTGCGAAAAGGGTTTCAGCGAGGGGATCAGCGACCGGTCGAAGCAGCCTGACCTTCAAGAACGGGGCGAATCGTCTCAACCCCCAACAGCACAGCCTCAAAGCTGGCGCGGATCGCAGACTCGGGCAATCCCAGCGCACTCGCCGGACCGAGCCAGCGGTTCACGGCGGTCACCGTGTCTGGCTGGCCATCTAGATAACCCTGGAGCAGCCGGGCAATGGCCAGATTGACCACGTTGCGGAAGGCCGAGTCGTTTTCGGCGAGCACACAGCTCACCCCATAGGCCTCGTAGGGGAAATCCGGACTGAGGGCCAAGCCGGGCAGACCCTGCTGGCGCACCAGCCCCGCCAGCACGATCGTGTCGCCAATTACGCCGTCGACGCTGCCGGCCTGCATCGCGGCCACGGCAGCCTTGAGGTTGTCGAAGGCAACGGGCGTGGCCTTGGGCTGCATGCCCCGCAGTTCGGTTTCACCAAGCGACTGGCGCACCACCCCGATCCGCCGTCCCGCCAGAGCGGCCGGGCTGCCATCAAAACGGCCGCTGGGCGCCAGCAGTCTCACGCCGGAAAGGCCGATCGGCAGCGAGAAATCCACCTGCATGTCCAGCTCCCAGCTGAACGGCAGGCCGCAGGCGAGATCCGCCTTGCCGCTGGTGATGCTGTTCACCAGGCTGGCCGGATCGCCAATCGGCGCAAAGCGGACGCTCACAGGCCGGCCAACGGCCTGACTCAGCTCAGCGGCAATGCGTTCAGCCACCAAGATGCCGTAGCCGGAGGGCTGACCCTGGGGGCTCACCTTCATTAGGGGCGGGACGTCGGCGAAACCACTGAGCACCAGCTCGCCGCTGCGCGCTGCCCGCTGCACCGCCCCCTCCAGCTGTGCTTTGGGCTGGGGTTTGGTTTGGGATTGGGCCTGGACCGCCGCCGGCATTACGGCCAGCAGCCCGAGAGCTCCCACGCCAGCAGCCAGCCGGCGCCCAAGGCCAGCCAAGCGGGAGCTGCGCTTGGAAAAGCTGCGCTTTGGTGCTGCCACCCAACCTCGACATGAACTAGCCAAAGTATGCAGAGGCATGGCGTTAGTGCCAACTGGACTCAAAGCTCGAACCGCATGCTGAGATCTAGCCAAGGGCTGCGGGTGATCGGCGCGCTGGTGGAGATCAGGTCGATGCCGCTGCTGGCGTAGTCGCGGAGCTGCTCGGGCTGCACGCCTGAGGCTTCCAGCACCAGCTGCCGGCCGCCGGCCAGGCTGCGCAACTCAGGCACCAGCTGCCGCAACTGGGCCGGCGTGAATTCATCCAGCAGCACCCCATCGGCGCCGGCCCGCACCGCCGCCGCCGCCTCAGCCGCCGTTTCCGCCTCCACGATCACCTGGGCCGGCCAGGGCCCATTGGCCCGCACCGCCGCGATCGCCACCTCCAAGCCACCAGCCCAAGCCAGGTGGTTTTCCTTGAGCATGGCGGCGTCATCGAGGCCCTGGCGGTGGTTGCTGCCGCCGCCGCAGCGCACGGCGTACTTCTCGAGTCGGCGCAGGCCCGGTGTGGTCTTGCGGGTGTCGGCAAGGCGCACGCCCGTGCCCTCGAGCTCGGCTACTAGGGCGGCGGTGGCAGTGGCGATGCCGGAGAGCCGCATCGCCAGGTTGAGGGCCGTGCGCTCGCCGGCCACCAGGGCAGCGGCTCCACCCTCCAGCTCCAGCAGCCGCTGGCCTGCCACCACCGGCTCCCCATCAACCACCAGCAACTGCAGCCGCAGCGCCGGATCCAGCAAGCGGAACAGCGGCTCCACCAGCACCCCGCCGCAAAACACCCCGGGCGCCTTGGCCAGCCAGTGGGCCCGACCAGGGCGACCAGCCAGCGCCGCCGCCGTGAGATCGCCGCGGCCAATATCTTCTGCCAGCCAGGCGCGCAGCTGCAGCTCCAGCTCGGGGTTAAAGGGCAGATGGGCAGCAGGCATTACCCCTCCAGGCCAGGCCATCCCATGATGCGAGGCCATGGAGCTGGCGAATCCAGCTCTGCAGGAAAAGAAATACCAAAAAAGATTGCCAAATAGTCGTAGACGGCTTGTGTCAACGTAACCGTTCACGGGGCGTGCCGGCCTGACCTTGACATGACATAGGCAGTCACCACTTCATGATTGATGCGCAG
>NZ_JBSYHW010000099.1:0-6417 GCF_056108345.1 Cyanobium sp. NIVA-CYA 375
ATCAATTCGAACCGATCGACAAAAGACTGTCAATCAAGAAGCTGGCCCCAAGGCAAATCGAGAATACGTATCTACAGTCGAAGATCCAGACCTTATACACGAAGAATTCAAAGTTGACAATGCGAGCACTCTCGACAAGTACCACGACAAGTACTACAATGTTACTAGAATAGTTGACAACGTTAAAGATGAATATATAAAACTAGATAGTCGTACGCTTTTTGGTGGCGCAGTGTATTGCTATTACAGGAATGATGCCGAGCGAAATAAAGCGATTGCACTCGAGCGGAATCAGGCGCTGACCTTGTCAGGCCTATTAAGGCTAACACCCAGGTCTGCAAGAAGATTGCGGGTAGATGCCATTGATTGCGTCCTGAATGCATAACCAAAGACTCCAGGCCCCGGCTAGTCAATAACATCATGATACCGGCCTCGCCAAAGGAAAATGTAGTCCTAAATGAACGCCTTATTTATATCTTTAATCTCTCTCCTACTGGATCGCACGAAAACGTATTCAAGGCCAGTATCGTTGACATTGCGTACGCTACTATATTTGCGCACAAGCAAGATCAGATCCGTAATCAATATACCAAGTCACTCCCACGAAGAAGATCTCTTGCCTTAGAGAGAGCGCTGCCAAGCCGAGTGCTGATGCCTTCACGGTGGTGCCTCTGCTGTTGAATTCCTGTAATGCGCCGATCGCCACCGGCACGACTACAATCACGCTGCGACAGCTCAACCAGCAGACCTGCTTTGATTTGTTTGCGATTCTGTAACCCAGTTGTCAATCTGTAGGCCTGGCACCCGAGCAAATTCATCGGTGTTGTTGGTAACCAGCAGAGCGCTTTGACTCAGAGCATGGGCTGCAATCAGCGTGTCTAGTGAACCGATCGTTGTGCCTTTGCGCTCTAGCTCAGCTCGCAGCTCGCCATAGGCCCAGACGGCATTTTCATCAAACGGAAGGATCGTGAGCGGTGCCAGAAACATTTCCAACGCCTGGCGATTGCGAATCGAGCCACTCTTTGCCACCCCATAGGCCAGCTCTGCAGCCACAACACTGCACAGACCGATCTCACCGATGCGGTACTGCCGAAAGCGCTGCAGCACTGCAACTGGCTTGGCATTAATGATGTAGATGCAGATGTTGGTGTCCAGCAGGATCATGGCTGGATGGCTGGTCGCATTTGCTGATCCGGCTGGTCCCGCTGCAACTCGAATCCCGGCTCAAAGGCCGCAAGTCCTGCCTCCATGGTCTGCCACGGATCGTCTATGGGCAGCAGCAGCACGCCATTGCCGAAGTGCTTCACCACCACTTCACAGCCAGAGAAGCGGTAGTCCTTGGGCAGACGGACAGCCTGACTGCGGCCCGACTGAAACAAACGCGCGGTATCCAACAGCAGCAGCTCCGTGGTGGTTATCAATGGTAGCCACCACGGAGCTGTCGGTCACAGCCAATGCCTGTAGCTGCTCCGCTGCCGCCGGGCCCTGGCCTTGGAGCGAGCAGAGCCGAACTGTGGGCTGCTGCCATCACGGCGGCGCCTCACCCAGGTTCCTTTTCTGATCAAGCCAGCGTCCTGGTTATTGGCGCGCCGTGCAGCAACGATCGCCCCGTAACCACGCTTTTGTTTGGTTCGGGCACGGGAGCGGGCCTGGCTAGCGCTGGCGGCCGGCACCACGGTGGATGTGGATCGGTTGCGCCAGAACACCAGATACCAGGCCATTCCCTCAGCCCCTTTCAGCTAATCAGCGCCGTGGTGCAGCCGCCCTGGGCGTGGTGCCCTTGACCGCCTCTAGGTAGAGCTCGGCGGTGCTCAGGGTCTGCAGGTTTGGGGCGGCGCTGTGGTCATGGCCCGCCTCAGCAACCGTGCCTGCGTACAAGCCGCTCCTCTGCTGGAACAAGAAGCTGAACACCGGGTGACGGCGCAGCTCCTCCATGTAGTCGCCATCGCACAGCGCTACGCCATCGGCGGTGAGGGGTTGGCCCTTGCCATCCACCGGCAGCAGCCGCTCACGGCCGTCCACATCCCCCAGCTGGAAGTGGCCGCCGCACAGCGTCACGAAGGTGTCAAAGAACGTCCCCCGCTCATCGCCGCCAACCCGGCCTTCCGCTTCTGAGAAGAGACGCTCCATCAAGCGCTCCTTGCGCAGGTTCTGCACCTGGGAGCGGGCCTCGTCCCGTTCCTTTTCGACGCTGCGCACGCGGCGCAGGTTGGCCTCGTTGAGCTCGCGCTCGCGCTCGCCCACCTGACGTTCGAACTCCTCCCGCTTGCGCTCGGCGTCCTGCAGGCGGGCGTATTCGTCCGGGTTGATCTCCGAGAACCGGGACAGCTGGGCACGAGCCTTACGCAGCTCTTTATCGAGCTGGTTGCTGCGGCGGCGTTCGGCTCGCAGCGGTTCAACACTGCTGGTTGTGGCAGCAGGGGGGTCATCGTTGCCGCTGCTGGCGCTGATCGAGTCCTGGCGGATGGCGGAATCGAGGCCGTCGTCAGCACCGCCCAGATCACCGCCGCTGGCCTCGTCGTCGCCCTCATCGAGGGGGTCGAGTTCAGCAGCTAGTGGAGCTAGGGAGCCAGCAGGGCCCTGGTTGGGTTGCTGCTGCTGCTGGCGGTAGCTCTGCCAAGGCACGGCGGGAGCAGGGGACTGAGAAGCAGGGGTTGAAAAGAAGGAGAAGGACATCACCCATCACGGCTGTGGTGTTGCGGGCGCCCCGTCCGGGCTGCGCTCGCTCTCCCCTATTGCCAGGCTGGGAGCACCGCGGAAGATCCGATGCTGCGCTTTCTGCTCAACGTGCTCTGGTTCGTGCTCGGGGGCGTTGTCATGGGTTTGGGCTGGTGGCTAGCCGGACTGGTCGCGGCGATCACGATCGTCGGCATCCCCTGGGCCCGGGCTTGCTTTGTGATCGGCAACTACTCCTTCTGTCCGTTTGGAAATGAGGCCGTAAGCAGGCATGAGCTCACCGGACGGATGGATTTCGGCACCGGACCGCTGGGGCTGATCGGCAACGTGATCTGGTTTCTGGTGGCGGGCTGGTGGCTAGCGATCGGCCACCTCACCTCTGCGGTGGCCTGCTTCGTGACGATCATCGGCATTCCCTTTGGGATCCAGCACATCAAGCTGGCGCTGATCGCACTGGCCCCGGTCGGCATGCAGGTTGTGCCGGTGCGCCGCTGATTACCACCCGAGCAGCGGGCTGGGGAAGTGGCTTGGCGAGCGGACCACCAGCGTGAAAAGCCAGTACGCTCTTGCCCCCTTCCCTGGCAGTGCAGTAGCCATGGACAACAGCACCAATCCAACGCGCGGCCAGCAGCTACTGGTGTTCCGTCCGCAGCAGCTGGTTGACGCCCAGGTCCTGATCCAGGCGGTGAAAGGCAACCAGGCAGTTGTGCTCGATGCCAGCAGCGCAGACGACGGAGAAGCACAGCGACTGATTGATTTCGCCTGTGGCGGCATGGAGGCTATTGATGGCCAGGTGCATCGCATCGATGCCGAGACCTTTCTGTTCTCCCCAGCCCGGGGGCGGGTGGAGCATTGGCCGTTGAGTGCCTGAAACCCGACGCCCCTATCAACTAAGTAGATCAACCGCCTCATCCACTGCTGGTGCAGCCCGCCTGGCCGGCAGGTAGATCCACTCCCCCGCTGGCAGCTGGGTTGAGGGCAGATAACCCGGCACTAGTAGTTGCGTCCCCGCTGTGATCGGTGTGGTGGAGCGATAGACGGGCAACAGCAGGGTGGTGCCAGGCGGCAGCGGTTCCTCGCTGGGCCAGCTACTCAGCTCCGGGTTGAACTCGCGCAGCAGAGAAAGGCTGAGGTTCTGCTCAGCCGCCACGCTGCTCAAGGTCTCGCCCTCGCCTGTGACGTAGACCTGGCTCCGCTGCAGCACCGGGTTGAGGCTGCGCAGCTTGGTCTCGGTGGTGCCATGGCGACCGGCCAGCACCGCCAACGAATCACCATCAACTGCGGTGATCCTTTGGGTGCTTTCCAGTTGGGGGTTGCTACGCCGCAAGGTGGCCACGGTTGTCCCGTAGCGCTCGGCGATCAGGTTCAACGTGTCGCCATCACGGAGCACCAGCACGCTGTGGGGTCTGAGCACCAGCTGGATCGCTTCCCCCAGCAGCGGCTGCACCAATAAACCGATGCCACCGGGGCCGTAGTCCGCCCCGAAGTGCTGCACCAGGCAGCCGGCGAACTGGGCCCGCCCTCCGGAGGGCAACCCGCCCTGGGGCGACAGCTGGGCCAGGTCCCCCAGCCACATCACCCCCTGACAGGGGGCCTGCACCGTGCCCAGCAGCGCTGGGTCCCAGGGCAGCGGTGCCTCGTCGCGGAATCCGGGGGTAGCCCAATCGAGCTCGGCCGCCAGCCAATCGAAGGTATTGCTGGTGCTCACCGGCAGGATCGCCGCACGGCAGAGGTAGCCCTGCAGCAGCACATCACCCGGGTCGGTGAGGGCGGTGTCGTTGTAGCCGCCCACGATGCCGCCCTGCTCCAGAAAGCAGTCGATCACGTGGCGGCGAATCGGAACCGGACTGCGGCTCTCGGGCCGGTCCACCTCAAACAGGCAGAGGCGGGCATTGGCGTAGGGCTGCAAGGCCAGCCATAAAGGCGCAGCAAGGGGCTGAGCTACCTGGCTGTCGATTGCGGGTGAGGACGCTGGCAAGCCCACCAGTTGGCCCCACTGCCCTGCAGCCCTAACGGGGTTAAGTCCCTGGTTCAGCGGCGAGAGGGGTTGCTCCATCGCTCAACCCCGCACCAGTGATCCCTGGAAGGGATCGGTTTTGCATTGGCGCCAGTTCTGCAGCCTTGGCAGCAGCAGCGCCAGCTGGCCGATGTGCTGGCTGCGCTGCCAGTTCAGCACCACAGCTGTTGATGGGCCAGCAGGGTTCCACTCGCTTTCGGTTTCCTCCAGCAGGAGCTCGGTGGCGTAATCGACCACGGCCAACTTGCTCAGCGGCAGCGGGTTGGGCACGACGCCACCGGCCACGCCCTTTCGCCGGATGCGCACCGGGCTGTTCACGTCCACCGGGGTCAGTACCGCCAGCTGCTGATCCAGGCCAGCGATGGCATCGAGGTGGCCCTGGGCGGTGCACACCCCCGTGGGGTAGTGGATCTGCAGCAGGGCCATCTCCCGGCTCAGAGCCGAGAGAGAGGGTGCGCTGACAGGAATCGAGAGGGCGATGCGCAGGGCTTCTGTGTCACCAGGCCGCCAGGTGCAGATAGGTGGGGAGGGCTGGGTCATGCCCCCCGTTGCCAGCTCAGCTGCTGTTGCCCCCAGTGATCTCACCCAGCCCCAGCTGCTGCCGCAGCTCGGCGCCATCGATCACCCCCCGCTCATGCAGCACCAGCCACTCCTGCACCGAGGGCTGGGGTTTGCGCGGCGGTTGCGGGGGCACCAGCGGGCAGATCTCCACGCTGCAGGCCGGCGTGTCGGAAAGCTTTTCGCCGGTGAGGCGGGTCCACTGGCGCAGCAGGGTGCTGAGCATCGAACTCTTCTGGCCCGCCAGGGACTGGAGCACGGCAAAGCTCTGGCCGGCCGTGAGCGAAACCTCCAGTTCGGTGCGAGCTGGACCGTGGCCACCGGCGGGAATCAGGGCGTCGCGGCGCATTGCCTCCTCCAGCTGCTTCAGGTAGGCCCGGTGCTCTGCCAGCGAGCGGGCTTCTATTTCGACCCACTGGAACTTGGCTCCCTCGGGCAGGTCCATAAAGGAGGAGGTGGAGAGCACCAGGCGCTGAGGGAGCTGGCCTTCTGCGCCGCCGGTGCCTGCTCCCGAGCCCAGGGCGCCATCGCTGCGGCGGAAGCCGTAGGCATCCACCAGCCCGGTGCGTACGCCCACGGGCAGGGCCGTTCGTGACAACAGATCCTCGTAATCGCTGCGGCAGCGGTAGTGGTTGAGGTACTGGTGGGCCAGACCAAGGTGCGGCAGATCGCCTTCTCCAAAGGCGCTGCCATCCACTGAGTACCAAAGGGCCGGCAGGTCAAAACGCTGTGGCAGCAGCGAAGGCTCGCCTGCCGGCACCACGTCGTAACCATCCACGGCGCCGGGATTGGGGTTGGCCTGCCAGCTGCGCAGCACTAGGCCGTCATCAGTGACCGAAAGGCTGCGGTACAGCCAGGCTTGGGGGTCCGGCACCAGGCCACCGTGAGCATCGAGCACCACCGTGGGCACGGCTGCATTGCCGCTGGCGAACCGGGGCGGCAGGGCCTGGCGGCGAGGCTCCCGCCAGACGATCTCCACCGGCCCTGATGCAGGAGCACCGCTGGCGCCATCGGTGGGCAGGCGCCAGTTGAGCAGGTCGCCCCGGGGCACTAGGAGTCTGTTGCCGATAGAGCCGCAGCCTGCCCACTGGACACAGCGAATCCCGGCTGATCTGAACGAAAGCAGCTCCGTTCTTCTGCCTGATGGGCCCAATCGGTGGAGTTCT
>NZ_JBSYHW010000100.1:0-6092 GCF_056108345.1 Cyanobium sp. NIVA-CYA 375
ACATCAAGGGAATTCTGGCGCTGGGAGGGGTGGAAACCACCGGGAGCGCTCCTTGATCACACTTTTAGGCAGCCCTGCCTGGGGGCCCCAGCCCGAACAGGCCGCCGAGATCCATCTCTGGCTTGGCTTCTTCCCGGTGAGCTGGCAGCAGCTGCCCGATGTCGTGCTGCTTGAGCAGCAGATCGCCACGATCCACCAGCACCAGGCCGGCAGTTTCACAGCCCTGCTCACCGCGATGGTGCGCGATCCGGCCCTGCAGCTTTCGCTCAATGGCCCGGCTAATCATCGCGGCAACCCCAACGAAAACTTGGCCCGCGAGCTGCTGGAGCTCTTTTCCCTCGGAGAGGGCCACTACAGCGAAGGCGATGTGCGAGAGGCGGCCCGTGCCCTCACCGGCTACCGGCTTACGGCCGATCGGCAGCTGGAGCTCGATCCCCGCCGCCATGATCCCGGCCCCAAAACCATCCTCGGTCGCACTGCTGCCTTCGATGGGGTCAGCCTGGCCGGCTGGCTGGCCCAGCAGCCCGCCACCGCCCGCCA
Organism: Cyanobium sp. NIVA-CYA 375; assembly: GCF_056108345.1. NCBI lineage: Bacteria > Bacillati > Cyanobacteriota > Cyanophyceae > Synechococcales > Prochlorococcaceae > Cyanobium > Cyanobium sp. NIVA-CYA 375. Next base: position 541 of record NZ_JBSYHW010000100.1, read on the forward strand.
CATCACCACGCGCCTCTGGCTGAGGCGGGTAGGCACATCGCCGCCCCCCGCGAGGCTGGAGTCACTCGTCAACGGCTGGCGCCAGCAGCAGCTCGCCATCCCCTGGTTGCTCCAGGCGATTGAGGCCAGCCCGGAAGCGAACCGCAGCCGCCAGCAGGGCCTGCGCCTGGCCGATCCGGTCGAGGTGGTGGCCCGCAGCCTGCGGCTGCTCGGCAGTCGCCATCCCGATGCCCTGGCCATCAGCCTGCGCGGTCTGCGCGCCATGGGCCAGGCGCCCTTCGAGCCGCCTTCAGTGAAGGGCTGGCCCCACAACGCCCAATGGCTGAATCTGCGCTGGCTGCAGGCCCGCCGCCGCAGCCTCCAGGCCCTGCTCGCCGATGAGGAGGTGTGGGCCAGCGGCCAGCCTCACGCCGATTCCGCCCCTGGGCCTCGCCCTGCCCGCCGCGCCCACCCGTTCCAATCTCTCAGCCCTGTTTTCTGCTGCCGCCGCCACCGGCACCGCCCCATTACGTGCTGGTGCTGCTGGAGCTGCCTGCGGCCGAGGCGTTGCCTCTGGCTGCAGGCCTGACTGTCCGACGACAATCTCCCCCATCGGCTATCAGACCAACCTGATGGTCTTCGGTCCCGGCAGCTACCGCTTCCTTGATGTCCTCCTCTACGGCTGTACGCTTTCGCTCCTCTATGTCCTAACCGTGCCGGCTCTGGTGTTGGGGTTGGGGTGAGCTCAGGCGTTGGCGGCAAGCCAGGAGGCCAGGTCGTCGGGACCGCTGAAATCCAGCAGCGCCTCAGCCAGGGCCTCAAGCTGCTCCAGCGGCAGCGCCTGGATGCTGGCAGTGGTGGCTTCGCTCAGGGGGCCGCAGCGGCGGTTGAGCTGACGCAGAGCCACCTTGGCGGCTTCCCGGGCTTCTCCGCGGGCTTCGCCTCGCGCCTCACCAAGGCCAAAGATTTCCTGGTAAGCCTTGCTCTGGCTGAGGTCCTCAAGGGTGATGCCGCCCATGGCGCAGATCTCCGGGATGCTCTTGTCGCGGAACCGTGTGATCAAGATAGCCGATATCAACGGCAGCACCTCGGCTGCCACGGGATCTGTGAATGCCTGCTGGTGCAGGGCGTCGCTGATGCGGCGCACCTCGCTTTCGGGCTCGAGCAACAGGCTGAGCACGCGGGCCAGGGGCGTGATCGGCGCCTGGCCGTCCCTGGGCTGCAGCTCCACCCACAGCACCCGCCGTTCCACAAATTCCTGCACGGGTGTAAGGGCACCGAACTGGAGTCCGCGATGCGGGCAGATCACCACCACGCGCCAGTCACCATTCCAGGCCTGCTGCTGCAGGAAGCGGCCGGTTTCGGCATAGAGCCGCAGTAGAAACCCCGGATCAGGGGCCATCTGCGCTTCCAGCACTACCGCCGGTAGATCAGGCCGCTGCGGCGGCGGCGAGAAGCTGTAGCCGCCCGCATCAGCCGGCAGATCATCCAGCCAGCGCAGGATCAGATCCGGGTTGCTTTGGAACAGGAAATAGAAGAGCTTGTCGCTCGCCAAGGGGCCGGAGTGAGGGCAACCGAGGCAGTCTGCTGCGTTGCGGTGATGATGGAAGCGAATCCATCACCCAGCCCTCCCATCAGCTGCTCTGCCCTTCCCCCGCAGCAGCGCTCCGTCTGCCGGCGGGAGCGGTCCCAGGCGCTGCAGAGCCAGTGGCTGGCCACCCTGGCCTGGGGCAACGCCACGATTTCTGCTGCAGAAGCAGCTCGCATCCAACTCTGGCTTGGCTTCTTCCCGGTGAGCTGGCAGCAGCTGCCCGATGTCGTGCTGCTTGAGCAGCAGATCGCCACGATCCACCAGCACCAGGCCGGCAGTTTCACAGCCCTGCTCACCGCGATGGTGCGCGATCCGGCCCTGCAGCTTTCGCTCAATGGCCCGGCTAATCATCGCGGCAACCCCAACGAAAACTTGGCCCGCGAGCTGCTGGAGCTCTTTTCCCTCGGAGAGGGCCACTACAGCGAAGGCGATGTGCGAGAGGCGGCCCGTGCCCTCACCGGCTACCGGCTTACGGCCGATCGGCAGCTGGAGCTCGATCCCCGCCGCCATGATCCCGGCCCCAAAACCATCCTCGGTCGCACTGCTGCCTTCGATGGGGTCAGCCTGGCCGGCTGGCTGGCCCAGCAGCCCGCCACCGCCCGCCACATCACCACGCGCCTCTGGCTGAGGCGGGTAGGCACATCGCCGCCCCCCGCGAGGCTGGAGTCACTCGTCAACGGCTGGCGCCAGCAGCAGCTCGCCATCCCCTGGTTGCTCCAGGCGATTGAGTCCAGCCCGGAAGCAATCCGCAGCCGCCAGCAGGGCCTGCGCCTGGCCGATCCGATCGAGGTGGTGGCCCGCAGCCTGCGGCTGCTCGGCAGTCGCCATCCCGATGCCCTGGCCATCAGCCTGCGCGCCATGGGCCAGGCGCCCTTCGAGCCGCCGTCGGTGAAGGGCTGGCCCCACAACGCCCAGTGGCTCAATCTGCGCTGGCTGCAGGCCCGCCGCCGCAGCCTCCAGGCCCTGCTCGCCGATGAGGAGGTGTGGGCCAGCGCCCAGCTGCCCGCCGAACTGCCGGCCAGCCTCACGCCGATTCCGCCCCTGGGCCTCGCCCTGCCGGCCGCGCCCACCCGTTCCAATCTCTCAGCCCTGTTTGCCGATCCCGTGTGGCAACTGGCATAACCATCAGATGAAGCGCCGCTCCCTGCTCTCGCTCTTGCTCGCCAGCTCCGCCGGTGCTGCCTTCGCCGGTGGACGCTTGGGTTCGGTTGGGGCTGGTTCGCCCCGCAGCCGCTCGGTGCTGGTGCTGCTGGAGCTGCGCGGCGGCAACGACGGCCTCAACACCCTGGCCCCGATCGCCAATCCCATCTACCGCCAGGCCCGGCCCACCCTGGCGCTCAATCGAGACGAGGCCCTGCCCCTGGCCTCGGGCCTGGCGCTGCATCCCGCCCTCGCTCCGCTTCTGCCCCTCTGGCAGAGCCAGCGACTGGCCTTTGCCCTCGGGGTGGGCTGGCCTCGGCCCAACCGCAGCCACTTCAAGGCCGCCGATCAGTGGGCCACCGCTTCCCCCACTGGTGAAGGCACGGGCTGGCTGGCGGCTGCCCTCGATCAGCGCCAGCACCCAGGTCCGCTGCTGGCCCTTGCCCCGGCTGGCTGCCCGGCCATGGAGGGGGGCGAGGCCCTGGCCCTGCAGCTCTCGCCCGCCGAACTGCGCGGCCGCCCCGGTGCCAGCTTTGATCCAGCAGAGGCCGGCGCCAATGCCGTGCTGCGCCAGATGCTCGCCCTCGAGCAGGCCGGCGCGCAGCAGCTGCAGCGCCTGCGCCGTGAGCTGGCGCCCCTGCCCCCTGGCCTGGAGTTGCCCCGCAGCGGCCTCGGCCAGCAGGTGGCCCTCGCCCTGCACCTGATCGGCAGCGGCGTCTGCCCTCCCGTGCTCCAGCTCGCCCAGGGCGGCTACGACACCCACGCCCACCAAGCGGCTCGTCACGGCCGCGTGCTCAGCGAACTTGCCGCCGCCCTGGCCGCCTTGGCCACTGGCCTGGAGCGCCTGCCCAACCGCCCGGCCGTCACCGTGCTGGTGGTGAGTGAATTTGGCCGCCGCCTGCGCGAAAACGGCTCCCGCGGCACCGACCATGGCAGCGCTTCGGTGGCCCTGGTGTTCGGCGAGCAGCTGCCCGATCGCTTGCTTGGCCGTTACCCCAGCCTCAGCCAGCTGGACGACCGCGGCGACCTGATCCCTGGCATCAGCCCACCTGCGCTCTACCGGCAGGTGCTGCAGGTGGCGAGGGTTTGAGGATCAGTTGACGTGTTCTGGCGGGATGGCAGGTAACAGATCGCCGTTGCAAGCTTGTTCGGCAAAAGTCAGGGCTGATTTCAGGCGATCCCATTGCAGCGCTGCGCTGAGTTCAGCCTCCCTCAGCACAATCACTCCGGGATGCAGAGCGCGGCGTAGTCCAGCTCTGTGCGGGAAACGCCAGCACGCAACTGCTCCACCACACCTTGGGGTCGCTGGAGCAACCGGTACCGGTAGCGAAGTTCCCGGCTCACCGCCGAGAGATCCGTGCTCAACGGCACGGCGCCGCACATCATCAACTGGCCTTCCCGCCGCAACCAGCTGCCCTGCGTCGGCCTGCGGAGGGTCAGACCTGAACTTCTGGGGTTCCCCGGATCATCACAGCCTGCGGCTAGGCATCGGCGCCGATCAACGCCGCTCCAGATACCAGCCCAGCTCGTTGCCGATCCGGGTTGGATCAATCGCGTACCGCCGGTCGTGACCAGTCAGCAGGTCATCGAGAGCACTGCAGATCACTTCCACCACCTCTTTGTTCGTGCGTTCCCCATGGCCGCCAGAAGCAGCGCATCCACGTGGTCTTCCACATAGAGCCAGTCGCGCACACCTACACCATCGCCGTAGAGGGGGGCAGCTTCTCGGCAAATTGCCAGGGGCCGTAGTTATTGCTGCAGTTGGTGAGCACTGGCCGCCTTATGGGCCCGCAGCAGATCGCCACTATCCGTCAGCACCTGGGCGGCAGCTCGCGCTCAACGGCCCGATCGAGCGCTCAAAGCAGAGAACGAAGCAGCTGTAGACGCAGTCGGCCCTAGGCCAAAGAGAGACATCGCGATGCCATCGTCGACCCATGTATTGCGAAGGCTCTTGAAGATTTGCGCAGTACCTTGCGAGAGTCGCCGATCAGCCGCAGCAGCAAATGAACTGGATGCCCTAAATACTTCCGGCCTGAGAAGAATTTATGGCAGGGGCGAGGGCAGATGACCACAATGCCTGTGCTGTTGCGCTACAGCCTGCGTGCCAACTATGTCCGCCACGATCTATCTGCACTGGGCCGCCACCCCCTACAGCAGGGGCTGGCTCGCGTCCGCCGTGACACCGGTATCAGCGCCCGCGACGGGGAGCTTTGATGTAGTGCCCACCTTTCGCGAAGACCAGGTGCAGCCGGCTGTGGGTTGGCCGTTGTTCGAGATGACGTTGCAGAGCGGCAACGCGCCGGTGATCCTGCGCGGCATCCTGCGCGAGAACCGGGCCTGGTGTCGGGTGCTGGAATTTGCCGAGGAGTTCGGCATCAGTGTGAGCTTCCAGCCGTTCAGGCTGCTGGAGAGGCGGGGTGGCTGAGTGCCACAAGCAGCCAGGAGTCTGCTGGCGCAAATGCTAATTGAGATCCCAAGTAGCTTTAGCTAACCCAAGCAGCACGACCCGAATATCTAGTTGACACCGAGCAACCTTAGTTGACATCAAGCAACCAAGGATAGCGAGCGCTTGCTGTATTGGAACGACCCGGAACTGGGCGCTCCAAGACATATATAAATCCTTGTCGGTGACTGCCAGGAAGATCTTTAGAACCGTCTTTAACTTTTTACAACCTTTATAGAATCAAGAGCTCTTGCTATTTTCCCAGGTCCTGCCTGTCCAGTTTCCCCTCAGTCGGGACCAGTTTAATTGATCAACATGTGCAATTTTGATACTTTTGTAACCTTGCCGCTCAAGTTCTTATTATTCGCTGCCACCAGGGATCCAGCAGCAGCTGTTGAC
>NZ_JBSYHW010000101.1:0-6084 GCF_056108345.1 Cyanobium sp. NIVA-CYA 375
TCGACGCATTAGTCATGTCCTCAAGCCCCCGGATGTACTGATCAGAGGGGTGACAACTTTCCTGAAACTGGGGGATCTCAACGCACTTCTTTATGAAAGGAAAAAACCTGGATAAGAATTGAGCAAATTCTTCTAAGCCATAGGAGACAAATTAGCAGAATTTTAAGACCCAGTCATTCAGCTATTTGATTAGAGATGTCTGCGGCGCCAAGCGCCATGGGATCTCGATATTGGCTAGTCATTTATAAACAGCCAAGCCAATTGAGCAATGATTTTACTCGGAAGACTATATTCAGCAAGCCAGTCGCAATAGTGTCTGGGTAAACGATGGCATCTAGCCAATCAACTGGCGAGAGGCTAGATACCTGCTCCCTTGGGCTGCGGGGTCAACCTGACAAACTCCTGCAATTGCCCTGGAATTGTCGGCGACTCTTTGATGATCAGAGTCACGGATAAACGATTTTTCTCATAGCGGTGGTTACAGCCAATGGCGGTAGGTGCTCCGCTGCCGCCGTGCCCTGGCTTTAGAGCGAGCACTACCGAACTGGGGGCTAGAGCCGTCGCGGCGGCGCCTTACCCAGGTCCCTTTTCTGATCAAGCCAGCGTCTTGGGCGTTGGCGCGGCGTGCAGCAACGATCGCCCCGTAACCACGCTTTTGTTTGTGCTGGGCACGGGAGCGGGCCTGGCTGGCGCTGGCGGCCGGCACCACGGTTGAAGTGGAGCGGTTGCGCCAGAACACCAGATACCAAGCCATCAGATTCTGCAGCAGGGGGTAAACGATGCGCTCATCAGCGGCGCGGTGCAGCTGCTCTAGGGGTGGTGGCCTTGACCGCCTCTAGATACAGCTCGGCGGTGCTCAGCGTCTGCAGGTTTGGGGCGGCGCTGTGGTCATGGCCCGCCTCTGCAACCGTGCCCGCATACAAGCCGCTGCGCTGCTGGAACAAGAAGCTGAATACCGGGTGGCGGCGCAGCTCCTCCATGTAGTCGCCATCGCACAGCGCTACGCCATCGGCGGTAAGGGGTTGGCCCTTGCCATCCACCGGCAGCAGCCGCTCACGGCCCTCCACATCCCCCAGCTGGAAGTGACCGCCGCACAGCGTCACGAAGGTGTCAAAGAACGTCCCCCGTTCATCGCCGCCAACGCGGCCCTCGGCTTCTGAGAACAAGCGCTCCAGCAAGCGCTCCTTGCGCAGGTTCTGCACCTGGGAGCGGGCTTCGTCCCGTTCTTTTTCAACGCTGCGCACGCGGCGGATGTTGGCCTCATTGAGCTGTCGTTCACGGTCGCCCACCTGGCGCTCGAACTCTTCTCGCTTGCGCTCAGCGTCCTGCAGGCGGGCGTATTCATCGGGGTTGATCTCTGAGAAGCGCGACAGCTGGGCGCGGGCCTTGCGCAGCTCTTTTTCGAGCTGGTTGCTGCGGCGGCGCTCAGCACGCAGGGGTTCAGCCGTGCTGGCTGCTGGCGGGTCGTCGTTGTCGCCGCCTCCGCTGGGGTCCTGGGGGATGGCGGAATCAAGGCCGTCGTCAGCGCCGCCCAGATCACCGCTGGCGCTCTCGTCCTCATCGCTGTCGAACAGGTCGGGGTCAGTGGCAGGTGGAGCAGAGCCAGCGGGGCCCTGGTTGGGCTGCTGCTGCTGTTGGCCGTAGATCTGCCATGGAGCAGTAGGGGCGAAAGGCGCTGGAGCGGTGCCGCTGCTGGTGCGGCTGAAGTCAGAGAAGAAGGAGGAGGGCATCACCCATCACGGCTGTGGTGCTGCGGGCGCCCCGTCCGGGCTGCGCTCGCTCTCCCTGTTGCCAGGCCCTGAGAATGTGTATGCCTGGCCTAAGCTCTACACACCGGCTTGAGTGCTCGAGTCATGCGCACCAACATCGTCATCGACGACACCCTGATGAAGCAGGCGATGCAGGCCAGCGGTGCCCGCAGCAAGCGGGAAGCCGTGGAGTTGGGGCTGCGCACCCTGGTCAAACTGCAGCAGCAGACAGAAATTCGCGCTTTCCGCGGGCGCCTGGCCTGGGATGGGGATCTGGAGGCCCAACGCCTGGATGAGGAGCCTGCAGGCAAGCAGCCGTGATCGTTGTTGATTCCTCGGTTTGGATCGATTTCTTCAATGGGGTCAGCACCCCCGAGGTGGATCGACTGGATGCGCTGCTCGGGGAGACACCGCTAGCGATCGGCGACCTCATCTTGGTGGAGGTGCTGCAGGGATTCCGCAACGAGCGGGATGTGGCCACCGCCCGGCAGCTGTTCCGTTCACTAGCTCTGCTGCCTGTGTTGGAGGGAAGCAACTCCTGGAAAGCGGCTGACAACTACAGGCAGCTGCGCCGCAAAGGGATCACGGTGCGCAAGACGATCGATGGGATCATCGCCACTGCCTGCATCGAGGCCAACCTGCCGCTGCTGTTCAGCGACCGGGACTTCCAGCCCTACGTCGAGCACCTGGGCCTGGTGGCGGCATGAGCTACGGGTCGCAGCACCACCCCGTCTAAGCAGGAAGCTCCTCCAGCACGGGAGCAGATCGCCTCGCCGGCAGGTAAATCCACTCCCCCGCTGGTAGCTGGGTGGAGGGCAGATAACCCGGCACCAGCAGCTGGAGCCCTGCCGGGATCGGCGTGGTGGAGCGGTAGACGGGCAGCAGCAGGGTGGTGCCGGTGGGCAGCGGTTCCTCGCTGGGCCAGCTGCTCAGCTCGGGATTGAACTCGCGCAGCAGGGAGAGGCTGAGGTTCTGCTCGCTCGCCACGCTGCGCAACGTCTCCCCCTCACTGGTGAGGTAGGCCTCGCTCTGCTGAAGCACCGGGTTGAGGCTGCGCAGCTTGCTTTCTGTCGTTCCGTGCCGGCCAGCCAGCACCGCCAGCGAATCACCCTCGACTGCGGTGATGCTCTGGGTGCTTTCCAGCTGGGGGTTGCTCCGCCGCAAGGTGGCCACGGTTGTGCCGTAGCGCTCGGCGATCAGGTTCAAGCTGTCGCCAGCTCTAAGCACCAGCACGCTGTGGGGCCTGAGCACCAGCTGAATCGCTTCCCCCAGCAGCGGCTGCACCAACAGACCGATGCCACCGGGGCCGTAGTCCGCCCCGAAGTGCTGCACCAGGCAGCCCGCGAACTGGGCACGCCCTCCTGATGGCAACCCACCCTGGGGCGACAGCTGAGCAAGATCCCCGAGCCACATCACCCCCTGACAGGGGGCCTGCACCGTGCCCAGCAGCGTTGGGTCCCAGGGCAGCGGTGCCTCCTCTCGGAAGCCAGGAGTGGCCCAGGCCAGCTCTGCCGCCAGCCAATCGAAGGTGTTGCTGGTGATCACCGGCAGGATTGCTGAGCGGCAGAGATAGCCGCGCAGCAACACATCACCGGGGTCGGTGAGGGCGGTGTCGTTGTAGCCGCCCACGATGCCGCCTTGCTCGAGGAAGCAGTCGATCACATGCCGGCGGATCGGAACCGGACTGCGACTCTCGGGCCGGTCGACTTCAAAGAGGCAGAGGCGGGCATTGGCGTAGGGCTGCAGGGCCAGCCATAGAGGGGCAGCAACAGGCAGGGCCACCCGGCTGTCGATCGCTGGTGAGGCCGCCGGCAAGCCCACCAGCTGGCCCCACTGCCCTGCAGCCCGCACGGGGTTAAGTCCCTGGTTCAGCGGCGAGAGGGGCTGCTCCATAACTCAGCCCCGCACCAGTGATCCCTGAAAGGGGTCGGGGTTGCACTGGCGCCAGTTCTGCAGCCGCGGCAGCAGCAGCGCCAGCTGTCCGATGTGCTGGCTCCTCTGCCGGTTCAGCACCACAGCTGGTGATGGGCCCGCGGGGTTCCACTCGCTTTCGGTTTCCTCCAGCAGCAGCTCGGTGGCGTACTCCACCACCGCCAACTTGCTCAGTGGCAGCGGGTTGGGCACGACGCCACCGGCCACACCTTTGCGGCTGCTGCGGATTGGGCTGTTCACCTCGGCTGGGGTCATTGCCGCCAGCTGCTGATCGAGAGCGGCGATGGCATCGAGGTGACCCTGGGCGGTGCACACCCCGGTGGGGTAATGGGTCTGCAGCAGGGCCATCTCCCGGTTCAGGGCCGAAAGAGAAGCGGCGCTGACAGGAATCGAGAGGGCGATGCGCAGGGCTTCTGCGTCGCCTGGACGCCAGCTGCAGGTGGGAGGGGAGAACACGGTCATGCCCTCGTTTGCCAGCTCAGCTGCCCCCAGTGATCTCACCCAGTCCCAGCTGCTGGCGCAGCTCGGCCCCGTCGATCACTCCCCGCTCATGCAGCACCAGCCACTCATGCACTGAAGGCTGGGGTTTGCGCGGCGGTTGCGGTGGCACCAGAGGGCAGATCTCCACGCTGCAGGCAGGGGTGTCGGAGAGCTTTTCGCCAGTGAGGCGGGTCCACTGGCGCAGCAGGGTGCTGAGCATCGAGCTCTTCTGGCCTGCAAGCGACTGCAGCACCGCAAAGCTCTGGCCGGCGGTGAGCGAAATCTCCAGCTCGGTGCGTGCTGGACCATGGCCGCCGGCAGGGATCAGGGCGTCACGGCGCATGGCTTCTTCCAGCTGCTGCAGGTAGGCCCGATGCTCCGCCAGTGACCGGGCTTCTATTTCGACCCACTGGAACTTGGCCCCCTCCGGCAGGTCCATAAACGAGGAGGTGGAAAGCACCAGCCGCTGGGGGCGTTGGGCATCCCCGGTGCCTGAGGCAGCACCGGAGCCCAGGGCGCCATCACTGCGGCGAAAGCCGTAGGCATCCACCAGGCCGGTGCGCACGCCTACTGGCAAGGCGGTGCGTGACAACAGATCCTCGTAATCGCTGCGGCAGCGGTAGTGGTTGAGGTACTGGTGGGCCAGACCCAGGTGGGGCAGATCGCCTTCTCCAAAGGCGCTGCCATCCACCGAGTACCAGAGGGCCGGTAGGTCAAAGCGCTGCGGCAGCAGCGAAGGCTCGCCTGCCGGCACCACGTCGTAGCCATCGACAGCACCGGGGTTGGGGTTGGCCTGCCAGCTGCGCAGCACCAGGCCGTCGTCGGCGACCGAGAGGCTGCGGTACAGCCAGGCCTGTGGATCAGGCACCAGGCCGCCGTGGGCATCGATCACCACCGTGGGCACCGCGGCATTGCCAGTGGCGTAACGGGGCGGCAGTGCCTGCCGGCGCGGCTCCCGCCAGACGATCTCCACTGGCCCCGATGCCGGTGAAGTCGTGGCGTTATCGGTAGGCAGGCGCCAGTTGAGCAGGTCGCCCCGGGGCACCAGCTGAAGCCGCGGCAGCGAGAGCCGGTCACCCTTGGCGAGGGCTTCCAGCCGGTCACCTTCTGAGGGCCAGCGGTGCTGGGGCGGCAGCTGCAGGATCAGGCAGCCGCCATCGCGCAGGGTGAGCAGGTCGGCCAGGAACAGGAACACGCCCAGATCTGTTCCCTGGCCATCCACATCGGTGGCCACCCGGGTCAATGAATCGGGCAGCTCCTGCCAGGACAATCGAGACAGCATCCCGGCGTAGGTGCGGAGGGCATCGCGGTAGAAGCCGGTTGGCCTTGCAGCCTCCAGTCGCTTGAGGTAGCAGGTCTCGGGTTCTTCTATGCCGCGGGGGAGATACAACGTCCGGCGGCTACTGCCGTCGGGGAGCTCCAGCAGGGTCCAGCAGTCGTAGACCAACTGCAGGCGGTCGCGAAGCCCAGAGAGGGTGGGGTGCTCCAGCCAGGGGAGCTCAGCAGGAGTTTGGGGTCGCTGGGCTGGTGGGGAGGAGCGGCTGGTAGTGGTAGTTGTCCTGCGGCGGCGGGTGGTGGGCACTGACTGCTGGTGGAGTCAGAGCCATTGCCAGAGGGATCAATAAGCGGCGGGAAGGTCCATGCAGGATCTGCATGGCTCCAGACAGATCATTTGGGCAAGCGAGTCGGCCAGAGCGAGGGGCACGGTTTCTTATGAGGGTCCGCATATGAACTAGGCCTGAGGGTCCATCTGCCCGAGAGTGATTGCCACGCAGTGGGTTTAGGGTCAAAGTGGTAATGACTTCGGGTTCTTATGCGGACCAACAGGGGCCTGGCTATTTTTTAACTAGGATCCGCCCATATAGCGTTGGCTTCATTTGCTGTTCTCTCTAAATCTGACAAAGTCTCAATGCCCCAAACACAT
>NZ_JBSYHW010000102.1:0-6046 GCF_056108345.1 Cyanobium sp. NIVA-CYA 375
ACAGGTCAGGTCCAAGACACCGCACCAGAACAGTGCGGGTCGGGCAACAGCAGGGTCAGACCCGTGCTGGTGGGGTCACGGAATCATCAATGGCAACAGCTGCTGTTGTCACTGGGGCGAGGCCCCGGGAGCGTGCCCTTGGGCCTGACCTTGATCGAGGCGCAGAAATACGCCCGCCGCGCTGAACAGCTGGCGGTGCTCAAGACCTTTGCGGAAGGGGAGCTGCTGCGCCGCCTGCCCTTCCGCAACCTGGTGGGCGGTTCGCTGAGCTTCCCGGCCGAGACGAAACTCCCCCGCGTGGGTTTTCGGGCAGTGAATGAGGGCTACCGCCAGAGCTACGGGGTGATCAACTCCGATTCGGAGTTCGTGCACCTGTTCGGCGGCGACCTGGATGTGGACCGCTCGATCGTGGACCTGCAGGGCCCTGAGGCTCGTGCTGCCCAGACCGAGATGAAGGTGCGCTCGATGCGCCTCACCCTCGAGGCCGCAATCATCAATGGCGACGACACCTTTGATCCGCGGGCCTTCAACGGGCTGAGCAAGCGCCTGGTGCCGGGCGAGGACCAGACGATCGACAACGGTGGCAGCACCCTCAACCTGCTGGCGCTGGAGGCCCTGACCGACAGCGTGATCGGTTACGGCGGCGACAAGGTGCTGATCGCCAGCAAGGCGGCCCGCCGCCAAATCAGCACCGCTTCCCGCCAGGCCGGCGGCGACCTCTACGAGGTGATCGACGGCAGGCACTACTTCGAGGGGATCGAGATCCTGCTGGTGGAGGAGGACGCCGAGGGCAACGCGGTGCTCGGCTACGACGAACCCGCAGGCACCACCTCCATCTACTGCTGCGTGCTCGGCGATGCGGCGGTCTGCGGCCTGCAGGGCCCGTTCGAGGGGCGCTACGGCATCTCGGTGCGGGATTTCGGGGAGGTGCATGACGCGCCGGTGTTCCGCACGCGGGTGGATTGGTACGTGGGCTTTGCGGTGTGCAACCGCAAGGCCGCCGCACGTCTGTTCAACGTGGCGCCGATGCCGCTGGTGCTGCCCTGAGCGGCGTTTGATCAGCTCCGCAAGACCCTGGCGGCACAACAGATCTTTTTCCCCTGTTCTTTGTTCTGGAGACCCTTCCATGACCTCTCAAGCCACCCGGCTGCTCGACGCCCAGACGGTGCTCGTCGGCTGGATCAACCACTCCGCCACCGACTGCTACGAGCACACCCGCAGCAGCGGTGATGTCGTCAACCTCGGCACCGATCTCGATGCCACCAGCTCCTTTGTGCTGGTGGCTTCCCACCCCGGCCACAGCGGGGCGGTGACGGTGACCCTGGAGCTGGCGCCGCTGCTGGCCGATGGCAACGCCGGCAGCTGGATCACCGCCGCGGCCGTCGCCATCCCCGCCGCTGGCGGCAAGGTGGAGGCGATCATCAGCGGTGCCGCACTGCTGATCAACCCGGCTGACAGCGCGCTGATCACGCCGCCCTGCCTGCGGCTGGCGCGGGCGACGGTTTCGCCTGGCACGCCTGCCGGGATGACCGTGGCGCTCACCGCCAACCAGGGGCTGTGAGGTGAGCGCCATGAGCAACCCACTCGACACCCTCAGCGTGACGGCCGGGGCTGAGGCCCTGCCGCTGCAGCTGCTGCAACCCCTCGACAGCAGTAACCCCTCCTCCACGCCGGTCCGTCTCTCGGGCACGGAGCAGCGGCCGCTGGTCAACCCCGATCCCGGAGTGATGGGCGGAGAGGGCGACAGTTCCTGGCTGCCGCCCAGCCAGCTGCTGATCGGCAAGGACGGCGTCACCCGCTCGATCTGGCCAGTGCACCTGGCCGGCTGGCAGGCCCTGGGCTGGCAGCTGCTCAGCCCCGCCAGCGGCGGCGATGACCAGGCACAGGTGGATGCCGAGGACAACGCGCCGGAGCCTGTGGTGGACCCCGGCCAGGCGCCGCCTGAGCAGGAGGCGCCGGTGACGGAGCCAGAGCTGGCGGATGCGCTGGACCTCGAGCCCGAGCAACCGGAAGCGCCGGATCCCGCCCCGACACCCGATGAGCCCACTCCTACCGACAACCCGCTGGAGACCACCACCGATGGTGGCGAGGCCCTGTTGGCTTCTGAGCCCACCGACTTCCAGGCCATGACCAAGGCCCAGATCGTCGAGTTCTGCTCCACCGTCTACGGCGTGGAGCTCGATGGCAGCCAGACCAAGGCCGAGCTGGTGGAGCAGGCCACGGCACTGGAGGCCCAGGCCAGCGGCAGCAGCACGGCCACCAGCGACGGCACGGGTGTCGCCAGCAGCGATCCTGCCGATCTGGCGGCGCTGGAGCTGGGGGATGCCCTGCTCTGATCCCAGCAGCCAGCGCTGCCCCGGCCGGCGCATTCCTGGCTGGGGGCTGGCAACAGCTCAGCAGCACTGCCCTGGCGCCGATGGCGACTCCCGATCCGGCTGTGCTGGCCGAGCTGACGGCCCAGTGCCGCAGCAGCAGCCGGCCCCAGGGGGTGATTTTCCTGGGCCAGGCCCAGCTGCAGGACGGAGGCATCCCTGAACCACCTCCGTCCGGGGGTGTCAGCTCAGTGCAGGCCCTGGCGCCACTCATCAGTGCCACTGCCGGCGAGGGAGTGGTGGTGATCGCGCTGGACCTGCGCCTGCTCAGCCCCTTGCCGCCCTGATTTCTCGCCTCCACCTCTCTCCCTTTCTGCACTGATCGCCATGGCCACCAGCACCGAAACCCGTACGTCTCCCCGCGCGCTGCCCCAGCCCACCGACCTGCTGCTGGTGCAGCGCGGCAGCACGCCCTACCGGGCGACTGCTGATGAGGTCAAAGCGTTCATGCTCACCCCCGCCACAGCGGCGGCGATCGGGGCGATCAGACCCGGCACCAACCTCAGCGTGGATGCCGATGGCACCCTTCACGCCGCCATTCCCGGCGCACTGCACTACCGGGGTGCAATCGACCCCACCACCGCGGAGGCCCCGGCCGATGCCGCTGTTGGAGACGTGTATTTGGCCAGTGCCGGCGGTCCTGCCCTGGCCAGCTGGAGCGGCATCGCCGGAGCGGAGATCGCCCAAGGGGATCTCCTGTTGTTTGACGGCAGCACCTGGAGTGCCAACGCCGCCCTGGGCCCCGATGGCGCCGGCGTGATCCGCATCCAGGTGGCCGCACCACTGGCCATCGATGAGAGCGATCCCGCCCAGCCGCTGCTGAGCGTTGAGCCCGCAACCACCGCCGCTGCCGGCGTGGTGCAACTGGCCGACCCGTTGGCGCTGGCCGACGGCACCCCCGGGCGGGTGGTGGACGCGGCCCAGTTGCAGGCGGCGCTGGCCACTGCCCAGCCGGCCGGCGACTACATGCCCCTGGACCTGAGCACCCTGCCTGCCCTGCCCTGACCGCCGCAGCTGATGACTCTTCAACCAGGCGACCTGCTGGCGATCACCCGCCCTGCTGGGCCCCAGGTCGGCACCTACCAACTGCCGGCAGTGGCATTGGCGGAGCTACTGAACCCACCGCCAGTGCTGGGAATCAGCGGTGTGGTTTGGTCAACCGTGCGCTCGGCGGCAGACAACAGCTGGCAGGCGATCTGCTGGTCACCGGAGCTGCAGCTCTACGCCTGCGTAGCGGGTAGCGGCAGCGGTAACCGGGTGATGACCTCAAGCGATGGCATCCGCTGGAGCCCCCAACCATCAGCGGCGGACCACAACTGGGTGGCGCTCTGCTGGGCCGCCGAGCTGGGGCTGTTTGTCGCCGTCAGCGACAGCGGTATTGGGAATCGGGTGATGACTTCACCGAATGGCCGCAGCTGGACCCTGCGCCAGATGCCTGCCAACAACAACTGGACTTCGATCTGCTGGGCACCAGAGCTGGGCCTGCTGGTGGCCGTCGCAAGCAGTGGCACCGGCAACCGGGTGATGACCAGCAGCGATGGCATCCAGTGGACGGCCGGCCCGGCTGCCGCTGATCAGGAGTGGCGCTCGATCTGCTGGGCGCCGCAGCTGGGGCTGCTGGTGGCGGTGAGCAGCACCGGCGGGAGCCAGCGGGTGATGACCTCAAGCGATGGCCGCAACTGGACCCTGCGGACAGCGGCCACAAACAACAACTGGACGGCAATCTGCTGGGCAGCAGAGCTGGGGCTGCTGGTGGCGCTGAGCAGCAGCGGCCGGGGCAACCGAGTGATGACCTCAGCCGATGGCATCACCTGGACGAGCAGGTCCTCGGCGGCCGACAACGCCTGGACCGCCCTCTGCTGGGCACCGGAGCGGGAGCTGTTGGTGGCGGTGAGCAGCAGCGGCACCGGCAATCGGATCATGACCAGCCCAGACGGCCTGAACTGGACGGTGCGCAGCTCCCCGGCCGATCTGGGCTGGCGCTCGCTCTGCTGGTCGCCCCAGCACAGGCAGTTCGCGGCAGTGAGCAACAGCGGCGCTGGCAACCGGGTGATGGTGAGCCCCTGACCCATGCCTGACACCACGACACCCCTGCCGGCGATTGGAACGCGCTGCTGGCGCGACCTGATCAGCCCAGAGACCGGCGCCACAGTGCTCAACCTGGCGGCAGACAGCAGTGACGCCGATCCGATGGTGGAGCTGACCTACGACGAGGGCGGCAGCGGCTGGTGGCCACTCTCCACGCTGGTGTTTGAGCAAAGCTGAGTGAAGGGGCCTCAGCCCGCCCCCACCAGCTGCTGGCGCAGGGCGGCAAGGGCCTTCTTCTGGGCCCGCTGCACCGCCATGGGGCTGATCTGCAGCTGCGCCGCGGCGGCCCGTAAGGACAGCCCCTCGAGGACGGTGAGCCGCAGGGCTGTGGCCTGGGCTGCCGGCAGCTGCTCCACCAGCTGCTCCAGCGCCGGCCCGGTGAGGGAGGCCTCCAGCGTGGGCTCAGCGGCGGGAGCCGCCAGCTGCTCCAGCAGGGAGGACTCACCGGCGGCGGGTGCATCGAGGCTGGTGTGGCCAAGCGGGCAGGTGCCCTTCTCATGCTCGCGGCGGGAGATGCGGACCAGGCGGACGCGATCGCGCAGGTGGTGCTGCAGGGCCCCGGTGATGCAGCGGCGCAGATAGGGCGCTGGAGGCTCTCCGGCTCGGCAGCGGGGAGCGGAGCGAACCAGGGCTTCACGGGCCACCTGGATCAGATCCTCCCGCTCCACCAGCGGGAAGAGGCGCCGGGCGGCGGCGGAAGCCAGGGCATCGGCGATTGGCAGGTGCTCCAGCACCAGAGCATCGCGGGCACGCAGGGCAGAACGGCTGGGAAGCGTGGACTGCTGCTGACCGCGGGGGGACGAAGCGGGGGAAGCCATCTGGGAGACGGCGGAGAACCCCACCCCCACTGGCCGGCCGCAGCGCGGTGGCAAGGACGACCCCCCTGGGGGCGCCTGGCCTGATCCTTGACGCGGCGTGAGGACTGGCCGAGGGATCCGGTGGGTGTGCGCCGGCCCGGGGGCGACTCGCCCCCAATACCCCCAACCACCAGCAGAGTCCGCTCGTTCGTGGCCTCTGAGGCTGCCCTGCTCCGGGGCCGAGGCTGCGGGTTGCTGGGTCCAGAAAGGGCGGATTATGGTGGGTACCTTGCAGCGGCGATGGTTTCAGGGCAAGGTCTGAGAACATGAAAATCCTGA
Source organism: Cyanobium sp. NIVA-CYA 375 (assembly GCF_056108345.1). Classification (NCBI taxonomy): domain Bacteria; kingdom Bacillati; phylum Cyanobacteriota; class Cyanophyceae; order Synechococcales; family Prochlorococcaceae; genus Cyanobium; species Cyanobium sp. NIVA-CYA 375. The sequence continues at coordinate 5,597 of NZ_JBSYHW010000102.1, forward strand.
ATACCCGCCGCCGCCGTTCTGTCCCTGCCCCCGTCGCGCCGAGCCTGCAGATTGATCTGGAGGGAGACTTGCGGCGCTACACGCGCCTCCTGCGGAAGGACTGCGAGGTTCTTGGCGTGGTGAAGATCGGCGGGGATGACCTCGGAGCGCTGGTTCGGCTGACCTCGAACGGTGACCTGGTCAAGGTCACGGGCGGCGAGGTAACCATGCTCAATCAGAGCCGGGTGCGGATGAAGCTGGAGCTGCTGGAGCGGCAGCAGCACAGATTGAAGCTGGGAATGGTGGCGGTGGAGGATTAGTCCAACATTGCTCCTTGTCTGACTTAAACAAAAGAGGAAAGTAAAGCTCCATGACCACACTCAGAAACCTGCTGAATTCATATCGAGAAGCAGCGCGTAATGAGCGCGACAAGGGGACTTATTTTGAGCGGTTGGCAGTTGCTTATCTAAC
>NZ_JBSYHW010000103.1:0-6042 GCF_056108345.1 Cyanobium sp. NIVA-CYA 375
GACTTCAACACCTTTCAGCACGTAGTGGAATCTCTGGTGCGCATCCTCCCCGGCATGCTTGCCGACCTGGCCTGGGAGGGCAATGGAACCCGAGCAGGCGGGAGCGGTGGAATCCCCTGACTCGCTATTGCCCCACCGGTAAGTGCCCGGTTTTCACGGTTTATGTGCACGGTCTGCACGGTTTATGCCCGGCTTGCACGGTTTATTCAGCGGCTGCAAACGCCGCGGAACCCCGACCAGGCGGAAGCGGGTAGAGCAAGAAAGGCCGCTGCTCTTATCCATTGCCTGCTTCCCCCCTTCCCCCTCTCCCCCTGCCACCAGGCCAGCACGCCAATAAAAGGGGGCCGATGGCCCCCCAGGGGGGATTAGCAGACCGAGACGGTGACGCCGGGGAGGCCCTGGAACTTGCGGGCAAAGGCAAATGCTTTTTCAGCAGGGATCAGCCGCATCTTCTTGACCGGCTTACCGCGCCTCCCGAAGTGCTCAATGGTGCAGGGCACAGCGCCGCTCTTTTTAATACCGGGCGCATAGCGATGGACGATCAGCAGGCGGATATTGCAGACGGGGCCTTGTGGAGCTGCCATGGAAATTTTGGCGAGGAACCCCCAGGTGACGCCCCACGGCGCAGCAGCAGGCAAGGGTGGCGTAGCCACTTGCGCAGTCCTTTCCGTCTGCGAGCAAGTGAGGGCAACCTGCAAGGGGTGCTCGACGAATTACCAGCAGTGTCCAACCCCAACGGTGCTGGTTCGGTCCGCCGGCTGGTTGCTACGGCCGGGATCAACCAAAGCAAGCGGGGCTGAGTGCTGTTTCTACGCAATGGGGCGCTGAGAAGGCCTCAAGGGATGCGGGCCTGCTGTCTGGCAAAAGAAGCGCCTGCATTGCAGGCATCCGGTGTCAGCCACGCATGAGTGCCCAGTTGGGGAAGGGGCCAGAGGCCCCATGAAACCGGCCTAGCCGGCTGGAGCTTCTGGCTCTGGGCAGATCAGATCAACCGCCTGCCGGGCAGCGCTGATCACCTGCAGCAACACCTTGGGGGATTGGCGCAGCACTGATATCCAGCTCTGGAGATAGGCGGCGTGATTGGTGAGCTCACAGCCGATCTGCAGCCGCTGCCCCAGCAGAACGCTGCCCAGCTCAGCCACAAGCTCTTCTCGGGCATAGCTGCTGGAGCCAAAGGCGCCGGATTGATCCCGCTTAAGCCGCGACTCGTGGCCGGTGGAGTGAATGGCCTCATGGCCCCAGGTGGCATAGAGCGCTGGCGCCCCGTGGAAGCTTTCGCGCAGCGGCAGCTGGATGCGATCGGAGCTGGTGGAATAGAAGGCCCGCTCACCACCCCAGCTGGCTGGCACCGGCCACGCAGAGAGAACGTGCTCGGCGCTAGCGATCGGCTCTATCGCTTGCCGGGCCTCTGGGGCTCGCCCCTTTGGGGATGGCATCCGTGCGGCGATCAAGCCAGCTATGGCATCACCCTCGAGATCGCAGGCATTGAATACCGGCACGGGGCGGTAACTAGCCCAGCTGTGCAGCACCTTCTCGCCATTGGACACTTCCTTCTCGCTGGAGTGCAGCTGCGGCCGCAGGATGCGGACGGACTTGGAGCCTTTGCGGGGGAAGATGCCCAACTTCTTGGCTTCCCCAAAGCCGCACCAGAAGGGCAGCTCAGCGCCACGCATGGCCATGCCGAGCTCCAAAAGGATTGGATTGCTGCCGCGATAGGCACGGCCTGTGAGCAGATTGATGTGAACATCGCCGGTGTGGCAATCCCAGGGCTTGCGCCATGGCGTGCTGCCGGCTTCTAGGAGCTCGATGAGATCACGAACCAGCGCTTCTTCTGGCGAGGGACCTGAGCTCTTGCTGCGTGACTTTGGTGATGCGGCCATTGGATAGGGCGCAAAGGACTGGAAGTGACCGCGCCGGTGAGGGCAAGGGCGGCGTTAGCCGCTCGCGTAGCCCTTGCGCCACCTGCGCACACTGAAGTTCCCTGCGCGTACCAAACCCTTCTCCTCCAGGCTCTGTCGCACCGAGAGGTGCGCCCCGCAGACCACCACCGATAGATGCACTTGGAGGGGAAAGACATAAAGCAGGCCGCCGATATGGCGGCCTGCAGGAGCTCAGATAAGCGCCACCTCCCCAGGGAGCAGAACCCGGCGCTTCTGGGCTGCTGCCAATACCTCTTGGCGATAGATCTCTTCTCCAGCTGCGCTGAGAGCTGAATCGATGGCATCGATTCGTGCCAGGCACTGAGCGATGGCAGGCAGCACCTCCTCTTCTAGGAGGGTGATTTCCTCTTCTCCATAGGGCTGCTCGCTCCAGGTGCGGCGCAGCGGCAGATCGCGCCGCAGCAGCTGCTCGATGGAGCGCGAGGCGCGATCAAGCAGCAGGAAGGGATCTTCCTCAGGGCGGCAGAACGGTGAAGCAGCAGCGGAAAGAGAAGCCATGATCTTCTGCGCCATCGGGCGCAGCGAAGGGACTTCCCGAAGCAGAGGCATGACGCAGTAATGCCTCAAAATGAGGAAGCCCGGAGCAAGCCACTGGTGGACAACTCAGGGGATCAAGGTCAGGGGATCTTTGGGTTGCAGCGGAATCCCTGAGCAGGCGCGAAGCGGTGGAGCAAGACCCGGTGTCCTTGCTATACAGCGCAGAGCTGGAATCCCCGAGTGGGAGCGAGTGGGTGGAAGGGCTTAGGCCGCTTACCGATCTACGCATCACGGGATGAATGCCCAGCGGCAGTTCTCAGCGCAGAAACCCCGATGCAGCAAACAGCCTGCGGGTAGTCCTAGTTCTTCTGGTCCTCATCCCTGCCTGCTCAGCCAGCTGCGCAATAGGTCATGGAGATCCTGGCCCTCAACTAGATCTGCAGCCATCACGCACAGCGGGCCTTCTGGATGGGTGGCTCGCATGATGTCCTTGGCGTGGCTTCGATCCAGTGCCTGAACAAATTGGATGCCAGCCCCGCATTCATCATTGAAAAACACCGCGAACCTGGGCATTGGGGCTATCGGGTTGCCGGGTTGTTTCTAGCGGCTGGCACGAAGCAAAACCTGGTGGAGCGCCATGTATTGCCAGCAGAAGCTCCAGTGGCCGACGCGCAATCCCCGAGCAGGCGCGAGTGGGTGGAGCAAGGCCGGATGTGCACCCTGTTCAGCGCAGAGCTGGAATCCCAAAGCGGGAGCGAGCGGGTGGAAGGGCGAAGAGATCAAACATCCGAATTGGGCTTGTTTGATTCGGCTTGCTTCCCTGACCACCCCAGCTCAGATCTTGCGCAAGCGCGGCTTATTGAGGTGATGCACCGCATGCACCACCACGCCAAAGAGCCCTGAACGATCAAAGGCCTCCAGGTCCAAAGGAATTGCTACTTCTCCTGGCCGCACCGGCTCAAGCAACCACTGCTCCCCCTGGCGCAGCAGCGGCCGCATTAAGAAGCTGCCCTGGTGGGCAACGATGACGACATGGCCGGAGCAGGGTTCAACGCTGCGGTCGATCACCATCAAGTCGCCGTCGTTGATCCCGTGCTGGCGCATGCCATTGCCACTGGCCCGCATGTAGAAGGTGCAAACCGGGTTGGGAATCAGGGCGGCCTGGAGATCCAAGCCCTCACCCAATGAACCCGGGCAGAAGGGCACAGGCTCGCCAATAGGCAGGTCGGCCAACATCAAACCAGCAAAGGCGGCAGTACAGCCGTTCTACTCCTGGTGAGGTGGCTTGGGTCGGCTCAGCTGCCTGACTCTGGCCAGGGAAGCAGCTTCATATCCCCCACCTTGTTCCAGGTTTTGCATTTGGGATCGGCCAACCGGTAGAGGGCGTTGCCGTCTGGCCCGCCCTTGGTAACGACCAGGACAGGCGCACCTGGCCAGCCGATCCGCCAAAGCTGCTCACCGTCAGCCAACACAATCAAATCGCCGGTGGCAGGGTGCTTGAGGTCTGGGCCCATCGCTGCAGCGTAGAAACCCATTGGCGGGTCGACACCAAACCGCAGCCCCCTCCGGCGCGAGCGGAACAAGGACAAGCCAAGGTGGATTGCTCGATGGATCTTCTGCTGGGTGGCCCAGTTTTCGATATCGCCTCAAAGCCGCCGGGTGCTTAAGCAGGTCCACCGCTAGTGCCATAGCCGCCAGGAGCCCCTACGCACTGCCCGCCAGCTGAGCTACCGGATTACCAAAGGCGACCTGATGCCTGGTTGGAGCACCACAACGCAGCGGAAGTGCATGGAGGGGGTAGAGCCTCCAATTACTGAGCCCCAACACTTTTGCAAAGACTGGCGTTCTCTAGTCAGCCGCCTGCCCAGCCAGTCCCCCGAGCCCGCTCGAGCCACACAGCGAAGCCGGGCGAGACAGCATGTAACGAACTCGTTACATGGCTCTCATGACTGTCGGAGAAGTCTTTCTGGAGTCCCTCTCCAGCGGTGTGATCACGGAGAATGAGATCTCCTGGGTTGCCTCCCGCCAAGGTGCCTTTGCCCGGCACGAAGAAGCCCTGGCGCTACGGCTGGGGCGCTTGCTAGACGAGGGGCAGATCAACCTTGGTTGCCGCCTACCCAGTCGTCTTGTTCAGCACAAGCTTGTGCTCAACGAATGGATCGAACCGCTGGGCCGCCGCCGCGGCAGAGCAGCCGCTTGCGCCTGAAATCGCAGTAGCACTAATGACTCAAGAGCAAAAACTCCACTACTGGCAGAACATGCGCACTGCCATGGAGGCTGCCGGCCAGACCTCAGGCGCCATCTACAGGCGTGCCCTTGCGATCAGCCAGGGGCTACCAGATCCTCTTGCAATCCCCGAGGGTGCTCAGCCCTGACTGCAGCTTCCATCAGCGGGTGGATGGCGGTCCTGGCCTTCTAAATTGTTTCTCTGAGATCGTCGTTGAGAAGGACTCTGCCCTGGGCCCTCCGATCGTCTACCACCCGGCCTATTCAGCTCCGCTGCCGAGCAGCCATCGCTTTCCGATGGCGAAATTCCAGCAGCTCCACTCCCTGCTGCTGAAGAAGGGGATAGCGTCGCCGAGCCAGCTGCACACACCTCTACCAGCCCCCCGCCGCTGGCTCGAGCTGGTACATCAACGCAGTTACCACGAGGCTTTCGCCAGAGACAAACTCAGTGCCGCCGATCAGCGCCGTATCGGTCTTCCCGCCACCACTCCCTTAGTGCAGCGCACCTGGCTGGCGGTTGGGGGGACGGTGCTCACAGCCCGATTGGCGCTTCGCTACGGGGTGGCCTGCCACCTTGCCGGCGGCACTCACCATGCCTTCTCTGATTACGGCAGTGGCTTTTGCATCTTCAACGACTGCGCCGTGACGGCCCGTGTGCTCCTGGCCGAGGGCGCCGTGGAACGGTTAATGGTGGTCGATCTCGACGTGCACCAGGGTGATGCCACAGCGGCGATCTTTGCCACGGACCCACGGGTGTTCACTTTCTCCGTCCACTGCGCCAGCAACTTTCCGCTGCGTAAACAGAGCAGCGACGTCGACGTCGACCTTGACGATGGGGTGGAAGACCTTGACTACATCAGAGCTATCGGCGATCTAATTCCCGACCTGCTCGATCAGCATCGGCCCCAACTAGTGCTCTACAACGCAGGGGTGGATCCCCATAGAGACGATCGCCTTGGACGGCTCTGCCTAAGTAGCGAAGGGCTACTAAACCGCGACCGGCTTGTGCTCAATGCCTGCCTAAGGCGCGGCATCCCAATTGCCACCGTGATAGGTGGCGGCTACGACCTATTGGAGCCACTCGTAGAGCGCCACAGCCTGGTGTTCCGGGCCGCCGCAGAGCAGGCCAGACTTCATCGGCTCTAAACAGATCTCAATCATCCGCCCAGATGTAGCTGGTGAGCAGGGCACAAGTGGTCGTGGCCTACGTGGGCCCTGATCACCTACGGCTGCCGGCCTGCGGAAGTTTTCTCCCTGAAGCCAAAGGTTTGCACGGCGACAATTAGATAGGCTGGCGCGTACGTAGTTGACACCGGGCAAAAGGTAACCGTTCACGGGGCGTGCCGGCCTGACCTTGACATGACATAGGCAGTCACCACTTCATGATTGATGCGCAGCT
>NZ_JBSYHW010000104.1:0-5912 GCF_056108345.1 Cyanobium sp. NIVA-CYA 375
GCCAGCCAGTTGCAGGCGCATCACCAATGTTTTGACGTCCTCTCGAGTAATGGAACAGCCGGCAGATTCATGTGATTTGGCAATCTCATTGTTGATGGTTGAGAGCCCAGGGTTGCTAACAAAGCTCATGGTTGCCTTGCCTTCGAAATCCGCTACTGCAAGTTTTAGGTTAATGTCGCGAGTTCGCCTTTGATTGAGTTGCTCATGAAATACGGGATTAGGTTCCACATTTATGCCGCTCCAGCCTCGGTCATAAAACGCGCGCGTCACTGAATCGACATCTGGCGACCAAGCGCCTATGTCTATGTAAAAGCCCTTGTCAACATCTTTAAGAGCGCGCCAAAGCATGACATCCTCGAAGTTCTGGGCATAGGAGATGAATGTCATATTCCCTGGCCTGAATAACGAATTTATTCGAATAGGCTTAGCATAGCACAGAGATTGGCTGAATGCATTCGGCCGGTTGTTCAATTGGCAAGCCAACACTGGTTGAGCCGACGTGATTGCAAGTCTTAACGGAGTTGATACTTAAAGCAACTTTCAAGAAGCTGCGTTAGTAACTCTGATCCCGTAACTGCCAAGAAAGATGACGCCCCTGCCGCTGTTCAAGCGGCCATGACAAACGTAGCTGGATTGGGGTCGAGCTCCGATGATGGTGGATTGATCAAGACAACCTCCGGTAGACGCCAGCGGCGTGTGGATCGTGACCACCGGCTCGGGGTTCGCTGGCGCGCCTGCTCGTAGACAACATCACAGGCCCCAGATCAAACGGCACCGCCATTATGGCGCTGGTGGTGAGTCACGAATTTGAAGCTACTAATTTCTGATAATTTTACCAGTCTGTAAATGACGTAACCCACTGGCAGGCGGCCTCTTCACTGGTGAACGGCCGGCTTGGTTAGTCCGGCCGGTATTTCGCTGTGCGAAATAGGGATTCAAAGCAGGGATTATCGTTCGAAACCCATGGCCTCCAGAAGGATCCAAGCACGCCCAGCTCTTCCACACGGCTCTCCAGCGTGGCTGCACGCATGGCGTTGCCATTATCGGCATGGAGGATCAGTGGCTGGCGGCGCTCCTTGCTGATCCGCTCTCACAGGCAGGCCCTGCTCACCAGCTCCGCTGCAATGGCGGGATCTTCGCGTTCGGCGACATCCCAGGCCACGACATTGCGGCTCCAGACGGAGATCACCAGGTAGAAGTACAGCCACACACCGCGCACGATGGTGGAGAGACAGGTGATGCCCCAGCTCCACAATTGATTCGGACCTGCGGCCCACACGCGTGGAACCAGTCTGGGCTCCTGAGGTGGGCGTGTTCGACCACGCCGATGGGCCTGCCCATGGGCGATGAGCACCCGATAAAAGCTGCGTTAGGTAACAATATAGAGGCCCCGATCCGCCAAGACCGGCAGGATCTGCCAGGAGGCAGTGCCGCGAACTCCGGCTCGTAGCAAGTGAGCAGGATCCGTTGGCATTCTTCTTTGCTGAGGCGGTGAGCCAAATGGTGGCGGCTGCCTTTGCGCCGGTCCAGACCGTGCCCATCACCAGCGAACTGCCGCCGCCAGCGCTGGAGCGTGGTTAGACCGACGCCCAGCAGCTGGACCAGTTCGCTGCCACTGGCACCGTCTGCCATTCCCTCATCGAGGATCTGCAAGGCCCTCTGACGGTCGATTCGCGAGGTCAGTCGCCCCTGCTCGGTGTCAACTGCGTAGGCGGGCGCCCAAGCGCACGCTGGTCTATGAGCCAGTCGCGATCATCACCCGAGACGTTAGTCGCGTTCCATCCACTGCAGGCTACAACCCGCGTTTGCCTGAATCTATGAACCAGCAGATGCCACAGCAGCCAAGGAGGAGTTACTGTTTATCCAGGTGGCCTGAATAAGCGCTTAAAGGCGACATCTTTCCTAAAAGTCAACGCTTTCTCGATCATTGACCTGGGTAAGGTTTCTGAGATTAGCCGCATTCCCAACCAAGGGACGATACTAACCTGAGAATTTAGTTCTACAATCACCAAAGCTCAAGAAATCTGTGAGGCGGGCATCGACATGGCCCGTTCCACATGGAGGCATTGCAATTTAAGACACCACTGCTGCCTGAGAGGCGAGTTACTCACGAGAACTACCGTGGCATTGAAGCCTATTCCCTCTATCCTGGGTTACGAGGTGAGAGGCCAAGACCAACGCTAGCCAATAAAAATTAACCACCTCAGATCGCCCAATGAACCATCAAGGGAAAACACCTAAGGGCATTGTTCAGATAGAAGAGATGCAATTTTTGACCGTTGTTCTCTGATTGACAAGGAAGCCGCGAGGCGCCTTCCGGAAGACGAAAGCTGCCTCCATAAATAATTATCTCCAACTAACCTGTCAAAGGCTATACTTAAAGAGTCCGCCCCATTGCCGACATCAAAGAGCATGGAGCTGTCCACATGCAACTCCTTGTGCACAGGAATATCACTAATAATGGTGGGAAGGCCATCGGCCTTGGCTTCCATAATTGGATAATCAAAACCCTCCATTGTGCTCGCCGAAACAAGTGCCAAACTGCCTCTAAGCAACTGCACCAACTCAGCACCAGAAACGCCATCAAGTAAAACCACCCGCTCAGGTTTCGGCAACTTATCCACAATCTTCTTCAACTCAGGGGTTTGGCGGCCACTACGACCCACTATCACCAGACGACCTTGCCAGTGTGGTTTTCTCTCCATCAACTGGCCAAAAGCACGCACCACCATGGCAACGTTTTTGTTGCGATCATGCCGCGCAAGCATCAGCAGATCCTGGCTAACCGGCTCAGCAATCGGTTCACGTTCTATGGCAATACCGTTATAGACAACTTCAATCTTGCTAGCCGGCACACCAAAATCAACCAACTGATCTGCCACAAAATGGCTTATGGCAATTACGCACTTGGCCTGATTGAGGTGGCGCGGCGTCCAATATCGATATCGGAAGCTGGCCATTCGGCTATTTGATATATACAATGGCGTGAGGTCGTGGCAGGTGATCACTTGAGGCACCTGGGGAAGGGCCAATAGGGCATCGCAATAGGGGCTATAAATGCCGCTCAGATCCTCAATGCGAAGCCCTACTTTTTTCAAGGCCGCCTTCACATCAACACCATGCTGGGTAAGGGAAAGACGATGCAAAAGAGCCAACCGCTTTGATGCTGGCCCTTGCTCGGGAAGCCAATGATCGTCGCGGCACTCCGCACTCCCCTGATCACCCAAAACAAGCTGATGGCCTGGAATTCCAGGCATTACCCGATGCACATAACTCGAAAAACCCGAATGGCCTGGACTATAAAGAAGCAAATTACTTAGCAAGGTCATTGCAGCAGCTCAGCAAGTCTGGCCCGCCATACAGCCCTGCTAAATACGCAGGTATAGCGCTGCTCAGCAGCCTCAGACGCGTGCTCAAGCAAAAGTGAATCATTTGCCAACTTATCAATCACAGCTACCAGATCTTGCAACTTTAAGCACGGGAGATTCAAAACCTGCTTCAAATGGGACACCCAGGCCATGCCTGAACGGGGAAGATCAAACGCCAACGCAGGTACCCCGCAGGCCATCCCCTCGAGCTGCACTATCCCAAAGGCCTCATTGCTCGAATCAGCAGGAAGCACCAGCAGATCTGCATCGAGCAACAAGTCCAGCTTTTCTTGTTCGCTGACTCGACCATGAAACACAACTGCTTTGTCGATACCCACTGCCTGTGCCTGAGATTCCAGCTGCATGCGCAGCGGCCCATCGCCAATCACATGGAGCTCAGCCGATACATTGGCAGCACAGGCCTCGATCAGCCAATCCACCCGCTTGTAGCTATCGAGTCTTCCAATAAATATCAGCCGCAGGGGCTGCTGTTTGCGCGGAAGCTGTCGATGGCGGCGCTGCTCCGCAATTTGGCCATACAACCGCTCCTGCAGCTCCCCCAGGCAGCAGGGCAACACAAACACCTTTGTACGCGACACCCCCTCTTCAACAAGAACCTCAGCGAGTACCGGTGAGGTTGTCACGACAACTTGAACGCCATAGCTCGCCCAGCGCAAGGCAAGCCACTGGTAGAGGCCAATCAACCAGCCTAGGGGGCCGCTGGGGGCTTGTAAAAATGCGTGCCAATGCAGGCGAATTGGCCTGCCTGGTTGCATCAGCCTGGCGAGCACACTCACCGCCAGCAAACCTGGGCAGGGAAGATGGACATGCAGCACCTCTGAACTGGTGAGCACAGCCCATAGACGCCGCGATGGCAAAGGCAGCAAAAGCTGGCGTCCAAGCTTGATGCACGGCAGATAGCTGCGGCGGTAAGGCACCGGCAGCGAGGGGTCGTCAGCCGATGGGTCATAGGGCTGCAGGGAGATAGTGGCGCTCAATTTCCCCTGGGCGTGCCAGGCCGCCGCAAGCTCATGGGCCACCCGCTCCACACCCCCATGGCCAGGAGGGCATTCCCGCACCAGTTGAAGGATCACACCGCTACAGGGGCAACGCCGATGCGCTCGCGATGGTCGCCCCCATAGAGCGCAATCTGCTCACCGCACACCGCCTTGAAGCTCACCAACAGCAGCCCAAAGGCGTGGAGCCAAGCCAGCACCAGTGGCCGCTGGCGGTCTTGCTTGCTCAATAGGGGCTGAGCTGCTCGTAGGGGAGTGGTTTCTGAAAAGCTGCCCTCCGGCCCCAAGGAGCCGGGCACTTGATCAGTGCTGATGGGGTGGAAGCGGAACCCCGCCTGCCTTTCCGCCGCCCCCGGGCCCAGTAGTTCGATGCCGATGACAAGCACGCGGTTAGTCCCTTGGATAAGCAGGGAGGGCATGGGCTCAATCAGGATTCCAGGAGGCTAAGTGGGAATGCTGTTCTCCAAACCATCCCCACGGGGCGCAGGGCGCTGGCATCCCTGCAGGCCAGACCCTTTTGCCCCGCACACATGGGCATGATTCGCGGCACCGTCCAGCTCTCCAACCCCTCCCGCCCCGGCGCCATGCAGTGACATGCAATTCCAAACCCAGCGCCGAAATCACCTTCAATACTGTTGCCTGCCAAGGCCAGCATCGCGTGCAACTCAGGCTGGATGCACTCCGAAATCAACTTGATCGAGGCAGATTTGCCATCCAACTCGACCCCTCCGCCAACAACCGCCGCAAACTCCAGCGACTGCTGAGCCTGCTTAACAGCCCGGCTCCACGTGCCATGGGTTGATGATCGGGCAGTCACGACCGCCCGGGAGGGCCGTGATTCCACGGATGCCCTGCTAGTTTGCCTGTACTATCCTGTGTTCAGGGTTTGGGCTGGCTACGGTGTTGCTTGGATTTGACCGTCAAGGCTGGATCACGGTTTTTGCCGCCCTGCTCCTCGCCCTGATCACGCTGTTTACTAATTACACCCATGTCGACCTCCTGGGAGCCGCTTCCGTCGACCTACCGCAGCAAGCAGGAATTCCTTGCATCGCTGCCGCCGTCGCGGCGGCCATAGAACAGCAAGCTGGCATCCAACGATCGTTACAAGCGTGCAGCAATACGAGCTCGAGCAGAGGATGCTGCTAATGAGGAAAGAAGACGAACGGCTACGGAAGCTCGACAAGCGGCTCGACGAGCTCAGCAGCAAGCTCAGTGCAATCTTGTCCAACTCAGGCACCAGCTCGACCCCTCCGAACGCAATGCCAGGCGAGTCCGAGATGTGATCTCACTGCTGGAGGAGTACGGAGAAATGGCTTGAACAGCCTGACCCTGCCGCGGCGCTCAGGCCGGTTTGCGGGCTGACTGTGGGGTGTAACTCGTTCAGTGCTCGCCAGACTCTCTGCTTTGGGGCTGTCAGAGCAAATGTTTGTCGGCCTCGCGCCACAGATCCTGGTAGCGCCCCTCCGAGTGGTGTAACTCAGGAGGTCCTGTGACCCTTTCCGGAGGGTGAACAGGAGCAGTCAGAGGA
>NZ_JBSYHW010000105.1:0-5864 GCF_056108345.1 Cyanobium sp. NIVA-CYA 375
ACTGACCGCACCTGCAATCGGTTGATAGTCAACAGCCCAGCTACGGCTGGGTAATAACGGAATCCCAAAAGCTCCCTCGCCAGAGGGGGCTTTTTTGTTGGTTAGTCGGCAACTGGCAGCACCACGCAAAAGCAACTGCCCTCCGACGGAGCGGACTGCACCGTGATCAAACCACCGTGCCGGCTAGCGATCGCCTGGGGGCAGGGCAAAGCGATACCCCTTGCTGGGCACCGTTTCAATAGGCGATGGCAGGCCATGGGCCGACAGGTTGCGTCGCAGTAGCCGCACCTGGGCCGCCACCACGTTGCTCACCTGGTCCTGATGCAGATCCCACAGTTGGCTGCGCAGCCGTGCGCCGGGGATGATCTGGCCTGGGTGCTCTAAGAAATAGGCCAGCAACTGTTGTTCTTTGGCGGAGAGCTTCACAGTTAACTCTCCAGTTGCCGTGGTATCGAGCAGCTAGTCACTGCCGAGATCCAATCGGTAGTGGCCAGCAGCTCCTCCATGGCGAAGGGCTTGATGAGGTAGTCGTCGGCACCGGCATCAAGACCCTCTACCCGATCGGCTGTCTCAGCTCGGGCCGGCTGCCCGCACCCGCTGGCAAAGCTCAAGCCCTCCAGGCCGCTGGTGCAGTGATCCACAACATGGCCCTGCTGTTGCAGCACCTTTTGGACGGCATAAGCCAGATCCTCCTCGTCTTCCACCAGCAGCATCCGCAGCGGCATAAGGCTTGGGCTCTGTCTGGCAGATGCTAGTGAGCACGGGCGATTTCACCTATTTTCGTCGGTGCTGCGCGATCCTTTCAGCATCCCTCGCTTTCCCGGGTCTTGCGCAACCGGATCCTGCGGCTCGCCGCCAGCACCAGCCTGACTGCCTTAGCCCTGCTCGCCATCCCCCCTGGGGCCATGGCCCACGTCGGCCATGGCGATGAGTTTCAGCAGCAGGGGAATGCTCGCCAGGTGAAGCGCAATGCCGAAAGCGATGGGTTGCTGGGGGTAGTCACGGTAAAACCGGAGCGCGGCCCCGATGGCCTCACCGTGCCCGCGACAGCCCTGGTGGATGCCGATGGCAAACCCCTGCTGTTTGTGCAGACCGAGCAGACCTACGACCCGGTCTTTGTGGAGACCGGCGCCAGCCAGGGCGATCGAGTGACCGTGACGAAGGGCATCGATCCCAGCGATGACGTGGTGGCTTCGGGCGCGCTCTCGCTCTACGCCGAGTCGATGAAAACGCAGCAGGCTGAGCCAGTAGCAACCAAGACTGCAGGAATCAAGACTGCAGGAGCCGACAGCCTGCCGCTTCCTGCCCTGGCTGCTGGTGCAGCAGTGATTCTGGCGGGTGGCGGGATCTGGTTGAGCCGCCGCAGGAAGACGAATGCTTGAGCGGCTGCTCAACGCCACCCTGCACTTTTCGATCGCCCGGCGCTGGGTGATCGTTGCTGCGGCTGTTGTCATCGGCTGTTGGGGCATGCTTAGCGTGGCTCAGATGCCGCTGGATGTTTTCCCGCCGTTTGCGCCTCCCCAGGTGGATGTGCAAACCAGCGCCGCCGGCTTCTCGCCGGAGGAGGTGGAAACCCGCCTCACCTTGCCGATCGAAGCGGCCGTGAACGGCATCGCCGGGGTGGAGACCGTGCGCTCCTCCTCGAAGGCGGGATTGTCAATGGTGCAGGTGGTGTTCAACCAGAACGCCGACATCTACCGCGCCCGCCAATCGGTGGCTGAACGGCTGCAGCAGGTGAGCACCCAGCTGCCCGCCAATGCTGGTGGTCCCGAACTTTCACCACTGGTTTCACCACTCGGCACGATCCTGCAGGTGGCCTTCACGGTGAAGGGTGATGGCGCCACCTCGCTGATGGATCTGCAGCAGTTGGTGCTGCGCTCCTATCGCCAATCGATTCTGGCGGTGCCGGGGGTGGCCCAGGTGACAATTTACGGCGGTGATGAGCAGCAATATCAGGTGCTACTCGACCCTCAGGAGCTGCAGGTACAGGGGGTCTCGCTGTCGTCGGTGCTGGCGGGGGTGTCTGGGACCATGGCCACCAGCCCCGGCGGCTTTCTGATCGGCGGCGGCCAGGAGCGGCAGATCCGCCCGATGGCCCAGATCACCCAGGTGAGCGATCTGGCTGATGCCGTTGTGCGCAACGTGCAAGGCCAACCGGTGCAGCTCTCAACCCTGGCCGAGCTGAAGCGCGGCGCGGCACTCAAACGGGGCGACGCCAGTTTCAACGGCAAACCTGCGGTGGTGCTGATGGTGACCAAGCAGCCAGAGGTGGACACCCCCACGGTGACGCGGTCGGTCGAGCAGCGCCTAAACGAACTCAACCGCACCCTGCCGGCCGATGTGCAACAGCAGCAGACCTTCCGCCAGAGCAACTTCATCGACAGTGCCATCCGCAATGTGAGCGAATCACTGCTGCAGGGGGTGGTGATTGTGTCGCTGGTGATCGTGCTGTTCCTGATGAACTGGCGGGCCGCCGTGATCAGCCTCAGCGCCATTCCGCTCTCCCTGCTGATCGGGTTGATGCTGATGAAGGCCCTCGGCCTCGGCATCAACACCATGACCCTCGGCGGGCTGGTAATAGCAATCGGTTCGGTGGTCGACGACTCGATCGTGGACATGGAAAACTGCTATCGAGGCCTTCGCAGCAACCAGAAGAACGCGACGCCAAAATCTCCCCTACAGGTGGTGTTCGACACCTCTGTGGAGGTGCGCCAACCGGTGTTGTTCTCTACCTTGATTATCGCGGTTGTGTTTGCGCCGATCTTCTCGCTCACTGGGGTGGAAGGAAAGATCTTTGCGCCCATGGGTATGGCCTATCTGTTGTCGATCGGAGCCTCCACGCTGGTGGCGGTAACCCTCTCGCCGGCTCTCTGCGCCATTCTGCTAGCTCCCGAACAGCTGCCAGACGAAAACACCTGGCTGGCAAATAAGGCCGAGCGGATTTACAGGCCGATCCTCGATCTGGTGCTGGTTTCACCCAAGCGGGTGCTGGCCAGTGCCCTAGCCCTGGTGGTGGCCGCAATCTTGATCCTGTCGGTTCTGGGAAGGGTGTTTCTGCCGGAATTTCGTGAACAATCCCTAGTGAATTCGATGGTGCTTTATCCAGGGGTCTCCCTGGAGATGACCAACCGGGCCGGCTTGGCCTTGACCCGTTCCCTGCAGAACAATTCCCTCTTCTCATGGGTGCAAGTGCGTACCGGCCGGGCGCCCGGTGATGCCGATGGCGCGGGCGTAAACCTGGCCCATGTGGATGTCGAGCTGAGTGCAGAGGCCATGGCCAACCGGCCTGCTGCCATTGTCGAGCTGCGGCAGGCTTTCCTACGCCTGCCAGGCGTGGCTCCCAACATCGGCGGTTTCATCTCCCACCGCATGGATGAGGTGCTCTCCGGGGTGCGCAGTGCCATCGCCATCAAGATCTACGGCACCGACCTTGGCGAGCTGCGTCGCCTCGGCGAAGCCG
The DNA here is from genome assembly GCF_056108345.1 of Cyanobium sp. NIVA-CYA 375. Classification (NCBI taxonomy): domain Bacteria; kingdom Bacillati; phylum Cyanobacteriota; class Cyanophyceae; order Synechococcales; family Prochlorococcaceae; genus Cyanobium; species Cyanobium sp. NIVA-CYA 375. The sequence continues at coordinate 3,461 of NZ_JBSYHW010000105.1, forward strand.
TGGAGAAGGCGATCGAGCCGATCGACGGGATCGTTGATCTGCAGCTCGAGCCCCAACTGCCGATCCCCCAGGTGCAGATTCACTACGACCGTCCACTGGCAGCGGCCCTGGGATTGACGGTGGATGAGCTATCACAAGCCGTGGAAATCGCCCTCAACGGCAAGGTGGCCGGCCACGTGGTGGATACAGGGGTCCGCAGCGAGGTGATCGTGCAGCTCAAGGAAAACGCCCGCCAGAACCTTGATGCGATTCGCTCGCTGCCGGTGGCCTTCACCAACGGCATGACGGTGCCCCTGGGCAGTGTGGCCTGGATCGAGGAAGGGCTGGGGTCGAACGTCATCAATCGCGAGGAGCTCTCCCGCCTGATCGTGGTGTCGGCCAACGTCAGCGGCCGGCCGCTGGGCAGCGTAGTGATGGACATCCAGCGCACCCTCGCAGGCGCGGTGCGCCTGCCCCAGGGTTACTCGATTCGCTACGGAGGACAGTTCGAGTCGGAGGAACGGGCAACCGGCAGCCTGGTTTTTTACAGCCTGGTTGCTGTTGTTGTAATCAGCGTGCTGATGGCGGCTTCATTGAAGTCCCTACCGGCAACAGTGGCGATCATGCTCAACCTACCCCTAGCCCTGATCGGTGGGGTGGCGGCGGTGTTGCTTACAGGTGGGGTGCTCTCGATCGCCTCGCTGATCGGCTTTATCACGCTCTTTGGTATTGCCGTGCGCAACGGACTGCTGCTGGTCGACAACTACAACAACCGCCACACCGATGGCCAGCCGTTGGATCAGGTGATCCGTGAAGGAAGCCTGGAGCGACTCAACGCGATCCTGATGACCGCCCTTTCATCCGCTCTAGGCGCCCTGCCGCTGGCCCTGGCCTTTGGGGCTGGCAACGAAATTCTCCAGCCCCTGGCGATCGTGGTGCTCGGCGGTCTGATCACCTCTACGGCGCTGACGCTGCTGGTGATTCCATCCCTATATGCCCGCTTCGGCCGTTGGCTGCTGCCCCCTGTTGCGTCCCAGCCATGACCCCGAGCCTGCAATGCATCACGGACCGTCTGCGTCAGCCCCGCATGTTGCTTCCTCTGGCAATTGGTGGATCGCTGCTGCTGGGCATTGCGCTGGGGCGCCTTCAAGGGCGTTCAGCCGCAGCTCCCCCGGCTGCCCCAACAGAAAGCAGCAATCGCAACGGCGCCCTCGCCTTCAGTGAAGAGCAACTGAGGCGCTCAGGGCTCAGAACCGTTCGGCCGGAGCTGGGCACGGGCAGCGAACGCCCGATCTCCGGCTTTGTGGAAGCAGCCGTCGGAGCGCACTCCAGTGCGGGCATACCGGTGGCAGGCCGCATTGTGCGACTGCTGGTATCGCCAGGCGCTGCCGTGCAGGCAGGGGAGCCGCTCGCAGAGGTTCAAAGTCCCGAAGCGGCGGTTGCACGCGCCGATGCGGATGCAGCCCGGGCAACGGCGCATTCGTTGGCCTATCAGTACCGCCTGGCCCTGCCCATGGGGCAGCAGGGTGCACTTTCAGCCCAGGAGCTAGAGAGCCGCCGCATTGCCAGCGTCACCGCAGCCAGCGCCGCCAGGGCGGCGACTGCCAAGGCCATGGCGATTGGACAGCCCGATGCCATGGGACGCCTGCTGATCCGCAGCCCCATCAGTGGCCAGGTCGCCGCCGTGAACACCTCAGCCGGAGCGGTGCTCCAGGCGGGCGAGGAGGTGGCCCAGATCAGCAATGCCCGCGGTAGTGAACTGCGGTTTTTGGTGTCGCCGGTGCTGGCCGCCAATTTGGAAATCGGCCAGCTGTTGCGGGTCAAAGCAGGCTCGCGGGATCTGCGGGCTCGCGTGATCGCGGTGGCGACTGGCACTGGCACTGGCCAACGCGTCACCGTGGTGCGCGCCCAGACGGTGGACGCACCGATACCGCCTGCCGGTACGGCGGTGACGGCCTTTGTGCTGGTGCCATCTTCCGAGCAACGCTTCACGGTGCCGACCGATGCCATTCAGTTGCTCAATGGCTCGACAGTGGTGTTCCGATACCGACGGGGCATGGTGGAGTCGGTGCCGGTGGTGTTGGGCCAGCAATCGGCTGAGCGGGTTGAGATCCTGCAAGGCGTACGCAGCAGTGATCTGTTGCTGCGCGGCAACACGGCAAAGCTGCACGGCGCCCCCTTACCTGCTTATACGAAGGTGCCCTGAAGCAGTAGGGATCAGGCGAGGTAAGGATCCAGGAAGCTGAGCGGCCTGGCCATGGTTGCCGAAAAACCGAGGATGCCGCGGTCTTTAAAGCTGTAGAGCAAGGTGTCGTCCAGTTCCAGTAGGAAGGTGCCGCCGCGCTGGGTGAGGAAGTCGTCGCATGGCACGTAGGTGCGCCAGTGGCCCAGCACCTCGCCCATGTTACGCAAGCGGACCGTGGCC
>NZ_JBSYHW010000106.1:0-5790 GCF_056108345.1 Cyanobium sp. NIVA-CYA 375
CGCCAACATCCGCTACCCATTTCCTGGCAGCCAGCTGCGCCAGATCGTTAATGGAGTGCTGGGCGAACTTTCTTGGTGGCCAGCGCCGGCTACGCACCGGTGCTGGCAATCAGCGCGCGGCGGTTCGAGCCCTATGCGATCAGCCGGATGCGGATGGAGGGCGTGGGCTACGGCGTATGCAAAGGCGATTATCTAGAGATGTATCAAACCGCTTTGCTGCTGTTGCGGGTGTATCAGGGCCAGGTGATCAGTTACGAGGGTCTGCTGGGACCTGGTCGCCAGGCGGCCCTGCAGCGCCTAGCGAGCCTCTCCGGTGCCGCAGCGGAGCGGGTGGCGCAGGTAGTGGAGAACAGTGTGGGCGAATCCCGCAGCCGCCCGGGGGGCAGCGTCGAGGATCGGGACTGCCGGGCGGTTTACGACCAGCTGCTGGCGCTAGCCGCTTAGCCGTTTGCAAGAGAGCTCCGGGTCCGGAAGGGATCGACCTGCCAAGCAGGAAGTAAAAGCGTGTTGGGGGGCTGAGTTGCCGACCTGGCTAGCCCATCGTGGATATTGGGAATAGCTGTTTCGAAACATTTGGGCAGACTGACGAGAGTCCTTCGCCAGGTAGAGCCGCCCACCAGCTGCTGCCACCTCAGCGTCCAGCCGATCCAGCGCCTCCAGCAGCCCAGGCACTGCAGCTGGAACATCGGCGGCAAGAGTCCAGCCAGGGATTGGAAACGAGAGGGGCGCTGCATTGCTTTGACCAAAGCGCTTGAGCACGGTGAGAAAGCTCGGTGCTCCCACCTGCCGCAGCACCTCTAATGCTCGCGGCACCAGGTGGGCTGCCTCATTGGGCACGGCGAATTGGTACTGCAGGAAGCCCGCTGGCCCATAGATGCGGTTCCAGTCCTGCACGCCATCGAGGGGATGGAAGAACGGTGCAATCGCCTGCAGCTCCCCGACTCGGTGTTTGGGCGCCTTGCGATACCAGGCTTCGTTAAACGCCCGCACCGTGAGCTTGTTCAGCAACCCTCCCGGCAGGAATGGTGGGGCTGAGGCCCGGGCCTTGGGGTCGTAGTGGAGCCCACCAGTTTCGGCATGGTCGCCGCAGGTGAGCACACCCCTGCCCTTGGGATCGAGGCTGTCGACCCAGGCCACGCTGTAGCGGTATTTGGCATCGGCTTCCACCATCGCTGCCATCAGCGAGTCCAGATCCCGGTAGCGGGTGGTGTCGACGCTGATCAGCGAGCTGGTGATTGGGATCAGTGAGAACGTCGCCTCGACGATCACCCCGGTGAGCCCCATGCCGCCCACGGTGGCCCAGAAAAAGGAGGCTTCGCCCCCGTCTGGGGTGAGCTCCCGCAGGGTGCCTGTGCCATCCACCAGCAACAGCCGCTGCACGTGGTTGCCAAAGCTGCCGTCTACGTGGTGGTTCTTGCCGTGCACATCGGCGGCAATCGCCCCACCCACCGTGACGTTGCGGGTGCCAGGGCTGACCGGCAGGAAGAAGCCGGCCGGCACTATCAGACGCAGGATCTTGTCCAGGCTCACCCCAGCTCCCGCCGTGACCGTGCCACTGGCGGCATCCAGCTCGATCCGATCAAAGGCCGGCAGCTCGATCACCGTGCCGTCTTTGAGCTGGGCGGCATCGCCATAGGAGCGGCCCAGGCCCCGGGCAATCAAGGAGCGGGGTGGGGCACCACGGATCAGCTCCTGCAGCTGCGCCACTGAACTGGGCTGCACCACTTGGGCAGTCACCGGGTTGGTGCGGCCCCAGCCGCTCAGGGTTTTCGTTTCGGCCGTGAGGCCTGCAGGCAAGGGGATGGTCACAGGGCTCAGAGCTTGGAGGCGATGGAAGCAGGCAGCAGGCGGATCAGCCGCATCAAGGGCGACCACCACCAGGGCAGGTATTCGATGCCGCGCTTGTTGGGCGAGCGCAGCAGATCGCGCGCCACCGACTCAGGGCTGGCGCACAGGGCAGGCGGGGCCTTGCCCACGGTCATCGGCGTGGCCATGAAGCCAGCCTTGATGATCCGCACCGCAAACGGCTTGCCGTGGCAGCGCAGCAGCAAGCCCTCACACAGCGCTGTGAGGGCTGCCTTGGCGGCGCCGTAGTGATAGTTCGAGGGGCGGCCGCGATCGGCAGCCACCGAGCTAAATACCCAAAGTCGCCCTGGTGTAGCGAGGCGTTCAGGGGTGGCGATGGCGGTGAGCCAGGGGATCAGGCCGCCCACGTTGGCCGCCAGGATCCGCAACGCCTCCGCAGCATCGCTGCGGGCCAACTCGGCATCACCCAGCGAGCCAGCGGTGATCAGGTACAAATCGAACTCGCCCACCTCAGGCCGGCGGAGCGGCGCCAGGGAGCTATCGGCCAGCAGGTCGGTTTGCTCGGTGCTGACCGCTGCCCCATAACGCTGCTGCATTTCTGAGGCCAGCTGCTGGTTGGCCTCGGCATTGCGCGCCACCAGGTGGAAGCGCGAGCAGCCCCTGCGGGCCAACTCACTGCAGATGGCTTTGGCCACCTCGCTGGTGCTGCCCAGCACGAAGGCACTACGGATTGGAGTCATCAGCGTTGCAGCCATTTCCCTACAAGCAAACACCCCACCCCTAGGGCGGTAGCAAACCAGAGCGTCATCAGTCGGATCAGCAGCGTCGCCGGTGTGGCTGCCGCCACACCCACGCCCTGGAGGGCCAGCAGGCCCACCGTGCCTGCTTCCGTGCTGCCGAGCCCGCCCGGCAGCAGGGTGAGGGCACCGAGCAGGCCGGCGGCGGTGTGGGCAATGGTGGCGCCACCGATCCCCACGGCGTCGATGCCCATGCCACGCAGCAGCAGCCAGAGGCTCACCCCCTCCAGGCTCCAGGCCAGGGCACCGATCAGCGTGGCCTGCAGCAGTAGCCCTGGCAGCAACAGTTGGCGCAGGGCCGCCAGGCCATCGCCACCGGCATGGGCGAGCTTGCGGGGTAGTAGCCGTTTGATGGTGCTCTTGAGCTGGGCCTTGGCCCAGGGGCTGCGCAGCAGCAGCCAACCCACGAGCACAGCAAACAGAGCGATGCCAATCGGCACGGCCAGGGGCACCTGCCAGCGCAGCAGCAGCGGCAGGTTGATCACCAGCAGCAGCAGCACTGCGGTGCCATCGGTGAGCCGCTCCACCACCAGCGCCATCAAGGTGGGCGGCATCGGCACGCCGCACTCCTGCTTGAGCAACAGCGAGCGCAGCGCTTCTCCCGATTTGCCTGGGGTGGCGGTGAACGCATAGGAACCCATCCAGATGCGGGCATCCGCTGCAACGGGCGGGTGCTGGTTCACCGCTGCCAGCAACAGGCGCCAGCGGCCGTAGCGGATGGCGTAGCCCAGCAGCACCAGCAGCAGGCCCAGGCCAATCTGGGGCCAAAGGCTGCGCAGCAGCGGCAGCAGCTGATCGCCCTGGCTCCAGATGCCCAGTAGCCCATAGGCCAGCAGCGCCAGGGCCCCCACCGGCAGCAGCGGCCCCAGGAAGAAAGCGGGATAGGGCTGGGGTTCGGCAAGGAAGCTGCGGTAGTGGGGCAGGGGAGCGGCCTGCAGCAGCTCCCGGTCGCCCTTGCTGTCGCCGTAGGCCTCAATCGTGAACACCTCCAACGGGCCCAGGTGCTGCTCCAGGCGCCGCACCTTCTCTGGCCCCTTGCAGTTGGGGCTGGCAAGCAGGGGCCGCCATTGGCCTTTTTGCTGCACCAATTCGGTGCAGAGCAGCTCCACCCCCAGCCAGTCAGCCAGGGGCTGCAGCAACAGCCTGGGTGAGGCCGAGCAGAGCAGCACTAGATCGCCGCGCTGCTGGTGCCAGCGCAGCCGCTGCAGGGCCTCGGGCCGCAGCTGGGCCCGCAGCTCGCTCAGCAGCCAGTCTGTCCGGCCTTCTGCCTCGGCGCGATTGGCGGCTTCGCAGATCCCAAAGGCGGCGATGGTCTGCTGCTTGAAGCGGCCCGTGCTCAGCAGCCGCAGCTGCCAGCCGATCAGCCAGGGCAGGCAGGCCAGGGCCGCCAGCAGCTGACCCACGGGCCCGCATGACCTGCGGGCGGCCAGCCATAGGCAGTCGCCCCGCAGCAAGGTGCCATCCACATCAAAGACTGCGACCCTTTGATCCCCTGCCTGTTTCATCCGCTGGCGCGGCTGAGCAGGCCGATCACCGCCGTGGTCACCAACCAGCCCGCCAGGGTGAGCTGGATGCCCCGGTCGCCCAGCAATATCTCCTCGGGCTTCTCGCTGGTGCGCTCTGGATCCACACCGCGGCGGCGGTCGGCTTCCTCCGGGTCGCTCAGCAGCTGATAGCGAAAGATCCCCACCAGCACAAACGGCACCGTGAGCAGCATCCAGCTGGTGGGTGCCCCGCGCAACGCCGGGCCAGCCGCCCAGAGGGCATAGGAGATAAAGGCACTGGTGGCGACGGTGCTCTCCAGCCGCAGCAGCAGCGGCAGCGAGTAGCGCTCCAGCACCTTGCGGGTAATCACGCCCCGGTCCTGCGCCACCCGCAGCTCGGCCTTGCGCTTCTCAATCGCCAGAAACAAAGCCAGCAGTCCCACCGTGAGCAGGAACCAGGGAGAGGGCGGCAGCAACGCCGCCACCGCACCGGCAATCGCCCGCAGCAGAAAACCCGAGGCGATGCAAAACAGATCCAGCAGCGGCATCCGCTTGAACTGAAAGCAATAGCCCACCTGGATCAGGCCATAGAGCAGCACCACCGCGGCCAGGGCCGGCGTGATCCAGGCCGCCAGGCTCAGGCTCACTGCCGCCAGTCCCACGGCCGTGGTCAGAGCTGCAGGCACGCTCACCAAGCCGGCGGCAATGGGCCGATAACGCTTGCTGGGATGGGCCCGGTCGGCCGCCACATCCAGGCAGTCGTTGAGCAGGTAGATCGCGCTGGAGATCAGGCAGAAGGCCAGCAACGCCCCCATGGCTGGCAGCCATACATCTGCCTCAAAGCGGAAGGCGAACAGGGGTGCAGCAAAAACCAAAAGGTTTTTGGGCCATTGGCGCGGCCGGCAAGCCTTAATGAGGCTAAAAATCATCATTCACAAGCAACTTGCGAGTGCTAAGTAGGTTAAACAACCTCAGGATTCAGTTTTGTCTAGGAGCTGGAAAATCAGGGGCTGGGAAGGGATTTGGCAAGGACACGTAATTCGGCCTGGTAATCCGGCCAGGACCAGCTAGCGGCCCGCTGCAGCGCCGCCGCCGCCATCGATCTGCGCAGCGCCGGCTGGAGGGCAAGCTGCTGCAAATGCTCGGCGATGCGCTCGGGGGAGCGGATCGGCACCACGAAACCATCCCGGCCGTGAACGAGGAGCTCCTCAGCAGCGGCATGGGGGGTGGCGATCACCGGCAAGCCCTGGGCCAGGGCTTCACCGATCACCAGGGGAAACCCTTCGAACAGGGAGGGCAGCACCAGCACATCATGGCGACGCATCTCAGCGAGCACCTCACTGCGGGGAAGGCTGCCCAGCCAGCGGTGCCGGGAGAGAGCCAGCTGAAGAGGGGCACAAGCTCCACCCACAGCCCGCCCGATCAAGGTGAGCTGGATGGCGGAGCCGAGCAAATCAACGGCTTCAAGCAGATCAGCGAGGCCTTTGCGCTGGCTGAGGCCGCCCACGAACAACACCCGCAGGGGCCCAGCTTCGGAACGCACCGGCAGCTGGGCTAAAGGCGGCGGGCAGCCATAGGGCAGCACGGTCACCGGGGTTTCGCGGCAGGTGGGACACTCTGCAAGGGTGCGTTGGACGAACCGGCTGGGCACGACGATGTGTTGCGCCAGTTCGAGTTCGGCATCCTTGCGCGCCAGCTTGGCT
>NZ_JBSYHW010000107.1:0-5588 GCF_056108345.1 Cyanobium sp. NIVA-CYA 375
AGGCTCATCTGTGGTTCAAAACCCCATCTTCAAAGCTGCAGATCGGAAGTAAAAAGCATCTCGAGCGCTCCCATGCTGATTGGCAATCCGTACAGCGTGGGACCATTCAGTATGAAATATTCGAAGGAGAGAAAGCCGCGGCATTTGTCGACGGCGACGACATCGTAATCCTTGTGAGCTGCCGAGAGGACGCGCTAGGTCTAATCGGCGAAGTCCCATATGCTTTGGCAGTAACCCTGGAAGTCAAGGAAGGTATTGGCGTTAGTGACATCTACTCTGAGGTCAGAGATCGCGTGCAAGCCAGAATCAGGACGCAAGAAAGGATTGCTGTCTAAACTTTTTCATTGCTACTGGCATTCGTGGAGACAAGTTGCAGAGAGCTTGAAGCCCTACTCGCAAGTTGATCAGGTGGGCATTTTGGTTGGGCATTCACGACTTCCCTAGACTCGACAAGTGAAATTACCGGAACATAATTTGATTGGTGGCTGGGGCTGCGAAATTGGTTCCCGAGGAGGTAGTGCTCGTGATTTGACGCTAAGACCCGGCCGATCTGATTTTCAGTATTTTGTGCTTTGGCTGTCTTCAATGCGCTTAATCTGAGCAACTCTTCTTGGCCCGCTCTGATGAAGTCTGCTCGCAGCTAGACATGTTTATGCGAAAGAAGCAGCTAATTCGGCTCCTCAGCCCTTATGACCTTTAAGTTGTGCAGTGTCAACTCACTCCTCAGGCCCCGAGTTCGAGCTGCTGATCTGGTCTTCGGGTGACGTTGATCTGCTCCACCCGCACCAGCCGGGGTTGCTCATTACCTGCGGCCTGGTAGCTGCCCTTCACGCGCACGGCGGCATTGAGTAGGCCGACGATGTTGACGTCGTAGAGGGGCTCATAGATGCAGCTCATGTCGCTGCTGGCCCCCCTCCCCCGGATCTCAAAGCGGCGGGCATCAAGGTCCACCTCCCGCACCACTACCTCGAACTCACCATTACCCTTCAGTCGACAGCTACTGGGGGTGATGAGGTTGCGGCCCAGGATCTAGCAGCTCTGCTTGGTGAGGGCCTGAGTTGGTCCCAGGGCTTCATCGGACTGCGGGCCGCTGAGGAATAGCTCACTGATCACCTTGTTCTGGGCAGAAGGTGCCAGGCGCCTGGCTGACACCATCACCGTGTCGCGCACGGCGGGATCGGGGAACTGCTCGTAGATGGCCTCACTGATCTGGCCGTCCTGAATCAGGCGTGGAATCGCCGGCAGGCTCTGCACCGCCGTCTGCACCGCCCGATAAAGGACATCGCTCACCCCGGGCAGCACCGCCTGACCATCCGCTCCCACATCTCCAGGCCGTGGCACGCGCATGCCCACCACCAAGCTGCCGTAGGTCACCCTCGCCTGCTGGGGGTCCAGATCGGCCGGCCAGCGCACCTTCTTCTCTTCCATTCCGGCGATCGCCTTGGACACCTTCTGGATCTCGTCGCGGAGCTTTCCGAAAACAGTCGTCACCAACGACACCGGTGGCTCGCGATGGGCAACACCGGGGCCTCGGTAGCGGGCGATCAGATCAGCGTTGCCGGCCAGTGGGGCATAGGAGAAGTCCTCGCGGTAGAGCTTGGCCAGCATCTTCATGTAGGCACTGGTGATCTCCTCCGGCTCCTGCCCCATGCGCCTGTGTCCAGTTCCCGAGCTGACTGGAGCTGCTGGTGAATGATGCGGGCCTTCGCCTCTATCGCGGCGATCCAGCCGGCCATCAGATCAACCTCAACACGCCCTTGCGGTGGCCGTGGTGCAGACCCTTCTCAAAGGCTGTCTTGGAGCGCACGGTCTGCAGCAGATCAACGAAGTTCTGCTTGAGACCCTTCACGCCAGGGAGCATGTCGATCTGGTAGCTGCGGAACAGCTCTGCTCTCCCCTGGAAGAGCATCTGCCCCTGCCACTGGTCGGCATCAGGGAGGTTGCTCAGCTCCAGCAGCAGGTTGATGATGCTCGGGCTGGCCTTCTTGCTCAGATAACTGCCATCTAGGACAACTGGAGGGACCACGGCAAACCGAGGTGCTATCTCAACGGCGATTAACTCCTGCAGCTGGGCTGTCAGTCGGCGGCGATCGTAATTCCAGGCCAGGACCGCCTCAACCTCCATGATGGTGCGCTCATGAATGCCACCAGGCAGCAGGCCAAACCGATCGAAGGCAGGAATCGGCATTCGCTACCTGCCCACCGACGACTCGGTGGGCAGGTCACAACTGGCTGGCACGGCGGACGATGCCGCTTCCTTGGTCGTGCTGATGGCGTAGCCAGGCATGGGCTGCCGCAGTTTCCAGGTTTATACCCAACCATCCACGCTCCGGTTAGCTGATGACAGAGTCCGATGGCCTCCCGGCCGGCAGTGCCAGCCGGGAGAGGCGCTGTCGCTTCACAGCACCTGCACTCGGGCCTGAGAGCCGAGCACCCGCTGCTGATTGGCAGCCAGGATCAGCGCCTCCTCGCGGGGCACGTAGTGCGGCTGGGAGCTGATGTGCCCTTCTCGATCGAGGAACAGCACCCGCAGCAGCTGACCTGCTGCATCCAGAAGGTGCACCGAGATGATGCGAATCGGGCAGTGACGCTCAGGCGATTGGCGAACGGGCTGGAGCGGCAGGGAAAGGAGGGTGGCGGGCATGGCTGTGCTGGCGAACGACCCTGCAGTTGCGCCCCGGAGAAGCCAGCAGCGCGCAAGGGTCGCGCAGCGACTTGCGTTAGCCCTTGCGCGCTGCTGCTGCCGGGGCAGACCAAGGGGAGTGCTCGCCAGCCCCATGGCCCACCACCTCTCTCAGCTGCGCCAGCCCCTGCTATTCGCCAGCAGCAAAACCCTTGTAACGTCTAATCAAAGTGTTCCCTGCGATACAGCTGAGTGCACCCTGCGCTGGCCAAGGTGATTAGCCAAGCAGGAGAGATATGCAGGCATCTGGATCCACTGCTCGGCGCAGCACAGCAGGTCAGTCGCTTGAGCGCTGCTACCGCCTCATCGACGGCAGCTGCGAGCCGCACCTACAGCTCGACGGTCAGTACAGCTCCCTCGATGACGCCATCGCCGATGCCATCGAATGGATTGGACTCTTTAGTGAGCCTGACCATCCCAGCAGCTGGATTGGGGTTGAGGTAAGCAGCACCAATGGCGACTGGCGCACCTGCCGCCTGCCTGGACCCTTGCTCTGTCCGCTGCCGCGCTGAGCTACAAGGCCTAATCACCATTTCCATAAAAGCTGACAACAGAAAACCCCCGGGGCGAGCGGGGGGTTATCTGGAGCGGCCGGGCAAGGGAGTGCAGGCGCTCATGCCGGCACCTAACTCACTGGCGCCTGCTTTCACTGTGCAAGGGATCACAGCTGGCGGCTGCTTGCGCGCAACAAATGCACATCGCTAGCCGATGCTGTCCTCAGCTCATTCCTCTTCTGGGCTGCCCATAGGAATCAGCTGGATCTGCTTTTTGCCCAGCTTGATCTCAAACTCATCGCCGGGCTTGAGGTCGAGCACAGCGGTGTAGGCCTTGCCCAACATGAGATTGCCGTTGAACTGGACCCTGGTGGTGTAGCTCAGCTTGCGGCCACCCTTGCCCTGGCCGGCGCTATCGGCACCGAGGCTCACACCCTTGGCACCGAGCAGAGCTTCATAGAAGGCTGTGAAATTAAGCCGCTCCGTGCCATCTTTTTTGGTGCTCACATAGCCGCACTCACGCACGAGCTCGGACTTGGAGACATCGCCCAGTTCCTTGACCTTGGCGAGCAGTTCGGGGCCGGTAAGCATGAAGACATTTGCATTGTCTTCTGAACATACCAAACCCACATGCTGTGTCAATCCGTTACTTCTGCAGGCAATATTTTGCTTCCGCTGTCTTCCGTAGCAACCAGTAATGCAGCTGCGAAATATGGGAAAAGATGACTGTCAACGGAGTGATTCGCAGGCCTCCCCATCGCCATTGCCATCTAGATAGCTGTGTCCCTGGCGTAGCAGCTCCTGGGCTTTGGCATAGGAGCTGATCTCGCTGCAGCGGTAACGCCGACCGCCCGGGGTGGTGCCATCAGGAATGACGGCAGAGCGACGACCTCGCCGGAAGTCCCAGGGCCGGGTGATGCCGCCCTGCACCTGCCAGATCCCGTATCGGCGCCGGCTGGCACGGTATTCCGCGTCCAGATACTCCTTGGCATCGCAGCCGCTCAGGTACTGCCGATACGCGAATGCCTGACCGTCTTCCACCAGCGCCAGATTTATGTTCACGCCGCTGAAAATCTCGGCAACTGAACGGCCGTAGCGATCGGTGGTTTTGATATTGAGGCTTACTTCCCTGCCGATGGGCAGGCGCTGCTGCAAATACGTGCGGGCCTGCTGGCCGTGGGGGGTCTGGGCGCTCTCGGGCGCATCAATGCAGGCCAGCCGCACGGTGAGGGCCTTGCCCGCCTGACGCACGCGAATGGTGTCGCCATCTCCGATGGAGAGCACGGTGGCCTTGACGACCTGAGCGACTACTCCAGCTGGCCAGGCCAAGCCCGCCAATGCCACCACACCCAGCAGAAACTTTCTAGCCATTGCCGCAGCTTGCACCGGCAGCCTTTTCATGCGGTTCCTGCATGACTTGGTTGCAGCTGGCTGATCTGCGCCAATTTGTATCTATGCCTCAAAAGACGCTGGGCCGCAATCAGCTCCTACTTGCTTGCGTGATTGCAGCTTTGGCGGCAGGAGGTGCCCTGGCCCAGCAGCCGGTGCGCCCCCTCCCGAAAGTGGGAGGCTGTCCGCTGGGCTATTACAGCTCCAGCAGTTACTGCGTGCCGAGCTCCAGTGGCAACACCCGCGGCGCCATTGAGAAAAGTGGGGCTGGCTGCCCGCTGGGTTTTTATTCCTCCGGCAGCTACTGCGTCAGCAGCCCCAGTAACGAGCGGGAGGCGATTCAAAAGAGTGGTAAGGGATGCCCGCTGGGTTGGTATTCATCTGGTGGGTACTGCGTCAAGAGCCGCTGAGCCATGGGTTTCCGCTTCCGACGCTCCACCCGCCTAGGCCCGCTGCGCTTCAATTTCGCCAAAGGTGGATTGAGCTCCATCTCCGTTGGCGGGCGGGGCGCCTCGTTCAACATCCCCGTCGCCCGAAGTGGTGGTGCGCGCACCACGGTGGGAGTTCCGGGCACGGGCCTGAGCTGGAGCGTGGAGCACGCAAAAGATCGCTCCGCCGTGCTCCCTTCTGGCGCTGCGGCCGGCTTACCCAACAGCCGCCGGCTGCGGCCCGGTCAGCTCGACGCCCTCAAACACTCGCTGCTTGAAGTGCTGCGCCAGGAGCTGTTCGCAGCTGGTTCCACCGGGGAGCAGCTTTGGGATCACGGCTTGGTGAGCCGCTTGCTCAGTGATGGCTCCATCAGTGGCCGACTTGCTGGCCTGCTGGCTCTGATCGAGACGCCGGAAGCGATGGAGAGCTATGTGCTGCGAGCCCAGGGACAGGACGACGCCAAGCGGCGGGCCCAACGCTGCATCGAGGCGGTACAGGAAGCCTCACGTCTGGCGCGACCAGGGGCTGGTTGAGCTGCCGGCTCAGGCCAGGCGATCTTCTGAGAGCTGGCGGAAGGCATCGTTCAGCAACAC
>NZ_JBSYHW010000108.1:0-5457 GCF_056108345.1 Cyanobium sp. NIVA-CYA 375
GCTGCGCATCAATCATGAAGTGGTGACTGCCTATGTCATGTCAAGGTCAGGCCGGCACGCCCCGTGAACGGTTACGATTCAAGAATGTCTCCACGTCAATACCTGCCTGGCGCAGCACGCTCCCCAGGGTGCCCACCGCCAGATCACGTCGATGCAACGGCACCACTCACGTGACGCTGGCTTCGCCACTCTCAGGGTTGCTTGACGGTCTTCGCAGCACCACCTGGCTGCCTTTCTGACGCACGATCTCGAAGCCGAGGCAACTTAGGCAACGTTGACCTCAAAGGTGGTCAGCAGCCGGGGCACCAGCGCAGGTTGCGGGCATTCCTCCAGGTAGACCTCGTCTTCCCGGTACAGGATCGCCGTGAGGCGCTGGGGGGTGGCGGTCGTCATGGTCGCTCCGCCTCGTGGCTCTCGTAGCGCGCAAACCCTAGGCACACGAACGGTTCTGTCACCGTGGCCTGCTTGCGCTGTTCGCGCACGAAAGTAATGGCCCGAGGGCCAGGTCGCGGTAGCGGGTGGAGGGGGAGAAGAGAGCCTCGCTCCAGCGCAGCGCCAACGCCTCGCGCAGCGGCGTCCTGGCCTGAGATCCATGACCACCACGCCGACCCCTCTGGTGACCCGCGAGGCGCTGCGTGCTTTCACGCGGCAGCTGGTGGAGTGTTACGCCCCCGAGAAGGTGATCCTGTACTCCTGCGGAGAAGCCTTCGGCTACGGGTCTTTGGCCCGTGGGGTGATCCGTTCGTGCGCGAGGCGCTTGATCATGGCGAGGTGTTGCATGGCTGAACCCTGGCCGGCCGAAGTCTTAATTCGCGCCGAGGTTGGCGAGGATCTTCCGGGCCAGGGGTTCCTTGATTTCGTTATGCCTGGGAACGGCTTCCTTCACTCCGGTGGCTGGATTGATCCAGATGGAATGTGAAGCACCTTCTCTTTTCAGGAGGCAGCCAGCCATGCGAAGCCGTCGCTCCAGATCGCGGCGTTTCATCCAATCTGCAGGGGCATCAGCACGGCATCTGGAGGAAGTCCGCGACTGATATCAGCTTCACGATCCTCAAGAATAAGCTCTATCGCTGACTGCAAGTCTTCTTTGGCTTCTGCAATGGATTCACCCTGTCCATTGGCGCCAGGTATCTCCAGACAGATCGCCCAGAAACCTCCCTCTGGAGCAGGTTCAATCACAGCGGTCAGCTCTCCTTTCACTAAGTCAGCCCCAAGTGACGATCCATTCATTTTAGGTGGGAAGACGCTGGCCAGCAGCCAGGAGTGATCGCTTCACCGCATCTTCGCTGTATGCCCCCTCTCTCAAACCAGCACCCCCATCACCCGCAGCCACGCCGCCGGAATCTCCCGCTCCAACCGCCAGCGGAACGCCATCGGGCGTTCATCCTCGTGGCTCTCGTAGGTGGCAAATACCAGGCACACGAACGGCTCTGTCACCGTGGCCTGCTTGCGCTGCTCCCGCACGAAAGTAATGGCCCGAGGGCCAGGTCGCGGTAGCGGGTGGTGGGGGAGAAGAGGGCTTCGCTCTCGGCGCGGCTGTAGCGGCCGACCACGCAGCTTCAGGAGCCGTAAGGAAAGATGTCAGAGGACATCAATGAACGTTTCCACGTCAATACCTGCCTGGCGCAGCACGCTCCCCAGGGTTCCCACTGCCAGATCACGCCGATGGAGAGGCACAACGCATGTGACGCTGGCATTGCCACTTTCCGGGTTGAGGGACTGTCTTCGCAGCACAACATGGCTGCCTTTCTGGCGCACGATCTCGAAACCGAGGCAACTTAGGCAACGTTGACCTCGAAGGTGGTCAGCAGCCGGGGCGCCAGCACCGGTTGCGGGCATTCCTCCAGGTACAGCTCGGTGGCTTCGCGCAGGTTGGCCAGGGCTTCCTCGATTGTGTCGCCTTGGCTCGCGGTGCCGACCTCCGGCCACTCCGCCACGTAAACCTCGTCTTCCCGGTACAGGATCGCCGTCAGGCGCTGAGGAGTGGCGGTCGTCATGGTCGCCTGGCTGGGTAGGCCTCCAGTCTGGCCCCCCTCACACCTCCAACGCCAACTCCGGCACGAACGCCGCCGGAATCGCCCGCTGCAGCCGCCAGCGAATCGCCATCGGCCGCTCGCCCTCGTGGCTCACGTAATCGGCAAACCCCAGACACAGAAACGGCAGCGTCACCCCGGTGCGCTTGTTCTCTTCACGCACAAACAACATCACCCGGCTACCGCGTTCGCGGTGGTGGATGTATCTCTGCCCGGTGGCGGACGATTCCCGGGTGAGGCTCTGGCTCTCCCAGTGGAACTGCCACGGGGAGATGGCGTAGTCGTTGTAGCGGGTGGTGGGGGAGAAAAGCCGCTCGGCTTTCTTGAGGGTGATGAAGAAGACGTCGCACTGGGTGGCTTCATCGAAGAACACCCCCTCCCGGCCGGGGAAGGGACGGACCTCGTTCAGCAGCCCAAAGGCGGCGAATACCTCGGCGCGGGAATAGCGGCCGTGGAGTTTGAGGGGGATGGGGGGCGGATCGGCGCGGTCCCAGTCGAGCGGCGCCACCAGGTGGTCGGTGCGCTCGTGCAGCAGCGCGAACAGCTCCACCAGCTCGGCGCGGAGATCAGCGGCAGCCCAGAGCCGCACAAGGGCTTCGGCCAAGGGCAGGTGCTGGCGGCCGCTGCCCCAGAGCTGGGCCATCAGCATGCGCCAGCTGCGCTCGGTCTCCGGATCGAAGCCCGCCGGATCGGGGGGTGCCGCGCGCTGCAGCTGCTCCAGCAGCCAGCGCAACCGCACGGGGTCGTCCAGATGCAGCAATCCGCCAGCAATCCCCCGCCCCAACCGCTCCTCATCGCCGCTGGCCGCCCCTGCCGCCAGCCAGCCCAGCTCCCGTTGCAACAACGCCCACGACCCCGCCACCCTGTAGAAATCGCCCAGCTCCATGCCAAGCCCGTGGAGCAAGGCCGCCAGCGAACAGCGCCCGAGGCGGCGGGCTTCGGCAAGCAGCTGGGGCCGGCGCGTGGGCAGCGACTCGCGCAAATTGGCAAGCACCCGCTCGCTCGCCACCCGATCGAGCTGCAGGCTGCAGCCGGCTGGCAGGAAGGGAAAGCCCTCTTTGATCTGCTGTTCCAGCTGGTCGCGCGTACCGCCGAGCAGGGCGCGATAGCGCAGATCAAAGCGGAAGCTCCGGTGCGCCTGGCCGATGAAATCCAGAACGGTGAGGCAGCTTTTGCCCCGGCAGAGGCGCAGCCCGCGGCCGAGCTGCTGCAGGAACACGATGGCGCTCTCGGTGGGCCGCAGGAACAGCACCGTGTCGATCTCGGGGATGTCGAGGCCTTCGTTGAACAGATCCACCGCAAACAGGATCTGCAGCTCGCCGGAGCGCAGGCGGCGGATCTGCTCGGCGCGCTCATCGCGGGGGCTGGAGGCATCCAACGCGGCGGCGCGCAGGCCGGCCGCCACGAACTTGCGGGCCATCCAATGGGCGTGATCCACGCTCACGCAGAAGCCCAGGGCCCGCATCGAATCCAGGTTGGTGACCTTGTCTGCCAGTTCGCGCAGGATCAGGCGCAGGCGGGCGTCGGCGGCGGTGTAGAGGTTGGACAGGGCCTCGCTGGCGTAGCCGTTGCGGCGCCATTCGATCCGCGACAGGTCGGTGCCGTCGTGGAGACCGAAGTAGTGGAAGGGGCACAGCAGGCCCTGCTCCAAGGCGCTCCAGAGGCGCAGCTCGGCGGCGATGCGGCCACCGAACCAATGGAGGATGTCCTCGCCGCCGGTGCGCTCGGGGGTGGCGGTGAGGCCTGGCGGCGGCGGCGTGGTGGAACTCATCGACGATCACCACGGCGAACGTGTCTGGCGCCAGGTCCGCCGGATCCAGCCCCGCGAGCGACTGCACGGAGGCGAACACATGGCGCCACTGACTGGGGCGCTGGCCATCCACCAGCAACTCGCCGAACGAGCCATCGCGCAGCACCTGGCGGAAGGTGGCGAGGCTCTGCTGCAGGATCTCGCGCCGGTGGGCCACGAACAGCAGGCTCGGGTGACCCGGACCGGCCTGGCGGGCGTAATCGAGGGCGGCGATCACGGTTTTGCCCGTGCCGGTGGCGGCCACCACCAGATTGCGCCAGCGGCCATGGAGGCTGCGCTCGGCCGAGAGCTTGTCGAGGATCTCCTGCTGGTAGGCGTAGGGGCGGATGTCGAAGAAGCTGAGCGTGGTGGCATCCGCTGCCGAGTCCCCCGCCGACTCCTCGCGCACGGCCCGATCAAAGCGGCGCTGCTCCAGTTCGCTGGCCCGGTAGGGCTCGAACTCACCCTCCTCCCAGTAGCTCTCAAAGGCGGCCTGGAACTTGGCCAGGATGCCCTCGTTGTCGGCTGCGGAGAGGCGCACGTTCCACTCCAGGCCGTCGTGCAACGCGGCGGTTGAGAGATTGGAGGAGCCGATGTAGGCGGTGGAGGCGCCTGAGCAGCGATGGAACAACCAGGCTTTGGCGTGCAGGCGGGTTCGCCGGGTGTCGTAGCTGACGCGCACCTCGGCGCCGTGCTCCACCAGCCAATCGAGGGCGCGGCGGTCGGTGGCGCCCAGGTAGACGGTGGTGAGCACGCGCAACGGGCGGCCGGTGCGCAGCAGCTCGGCCAGGGGCTCCTGCAACAGGCGAAGGCCGCTGAACTTGATGAAGGCGCAGAGCAGATCGACCCGATCAGCTGAGGGCAGTTCGTGCTGCAAGGCCTGCCCCACGGAGGGCTCTCCGCTGGCGTTCACGAGCAGGGTGCTGACGCCCAGGGGGATGAGGGGCCTCTGTGGTTCGGCTTGGCCTGGGAGCAGCGGGGCGGCGAGGATGCGGCTGAGGCTCTTGCCGGTGGGGTGCAGGGCATCACCTGGGCCCACGGCGCGGGGGGCCTGGGTAATCAACATGGCCACCAGCTGGTTCACCAGCTCCAGTTGGGCTGCCGTGGGATGGCCATTAGGGAGGCTAGCCAGAGCGCGGCGCACCAATGAGCTGAGATGACGCGAGAGCTTGTGGGGGGCTTCTTCTGGGTCGAGGGGATCGAGGCCCACCAACTTCTGGGGTAGGCCCGCCAGCTTTTGCTCCAGGACCTCGGTCAGGAGGTGGTCGTAGAGACCGGGTTTGGGGGGTGGGGTGCTCAATTCAGACTAAGCTTGTCGGCGGAAATGGTCGAGAATGAAGGACTTGACTGGGTCTGAACGCAGAATGCGGCCTCAGCGCCAAGAAGTATCGCAAGGAACTGACTGGTTATCGGATCGCTGTACCATCGGCATCGCTCGCAGTTTGTACATGGCAATCGCTTGCAATGGAAGCCACTTGAGGCTTAGCGCTCTCGTCGGAAGGCTTGTTATGCCGCAAGGAGCCAGCGCTGCAGATGGCCGCCGGAACAGCCCAATCATTGTTGCAAACCCAGCCTGACTCTGGATATCAACTATGAATAGCCCTCAATAATATGAGTTTAATTGCCTCTTTCTTG
>NZ_JBSYHW010000109.1:0-5250 GCF_056108345.1 Cyanobium sp. NIVA-CYA 375
TTTGATCGCATTATGCCACCTTAATTATTGATAGCCTGCGTCCTAGGGTTTGGTGTAAATCCCTGGGAAGCAGGCGGACGCGGCCTGTTGGTACTAATGCTGAAATCTCTTCCGCAGTGTTTTGTCAACTATTCGAACACGCCCCTTGAGTGGTCAGGCCACCTCAGATCCACTGTTACACCGTAAGCTTCTTGCCTGCCACTCAGGAGCAGCGTATCCACATCTGAGCGCGTGTCCCGTGACGCAAGCATCGTGAAGCAGACGATCAGCAGCGGTCTGCTTGTGCAATAGCGGGGCTGGCAAAGGCAGTGGTCAGCGCCACTCCCCATGACCACCCCGATGAGCGCCGAGCGATTTAGTGATCGCTTCCGCTTCTACCGCGACCAGCCGCAGCAGCAACGCGGCGTTCAGTAGCTGTTTGAGGCAATCAGCAGCACTGAGCGCGGCGAGGAGATCCTCTGCGAGCAGGCGCCCTGGGCACTCACCTATAGCGAGGAGCCACCAGCACCAGCAGAGCCGCAGCCTCCTGCTGGTGGCCTTGATCCCCGCGGTTCAGAGGAAGCCGGCATGGCCGGGCCGCAGAAGCCGGCACCGGTCAAACCGGGTGATTCCTACCTACTGGTGAATGACCGCGATGAGGACATGGAGGCCTATGACCACAGCGACCAGTTTCTCTGGAAGCTCCACTGCCTGGCCCGCGGCCAGGGTGCTGACACCGACTGGAGCCACACCAACACCGACACCCCGCCCGGTCTCTACAAGCTGGGCCAGCTGTATGCGGACTACGAGCAGAACCCCAATCCCCCGTGCTCCGATACCGCCATGGGCTACGGCTGGTATTCCTTCGACATGGAGGAGCTGGAGGGCCAGGAGGTCAAGGCCGGCCGGGCCGGAATCATGCTTCACGGCGGTGGTTCGGCCTGCGGCTGGCCTGGGGCCTGGGCTCCGCAGCAGCCCCTGCACCCCACCCTTGGCTGCATCCGTATTCACAACGCCGATCTACACGACAAGGTGCTGCCCCTCTACCGCCAGGGCACGGTCTATGTGGGGGTGTTTCAGGAAAAAAAGTGACGGCAGGGCCCGTAGACCAGGAGTCCGGGTCCCACTCCAACCTCCAGCACTGGCTGGAGTTCTTCTGCAGCAGCGCCGTTACCGAGGCCAGCCTTGGCGTCATCAAGCCGCTCAGTGCAGAAGAGGCCTGCGGCTTCCTTGGCTGCATGGTCATCGAGACCGGTGAGCCGGAACTGGAGAACCTCGATGTAATCGAGGCAGGCAGTGGTGCCGGTCGCGGGGCCATGCAGTACACCGGCGTGCGGCGCAGCGCCTATGACGCAGCGCGTATACAGGCCATCGCTGAGGGCATCGATCCCAACAGCAACAGCTGGCAGCAGCTCTACTTCGCGGAGGAGTACGAAGGGCTGCACGACCCGCCCGAGGGCTCGTTAATCGCCTGGACCCGCGTCTTTGAGGACCGCCCCTCTGGCATGGATCCAGCAGCAGCGGCGGCCTACTGGACCGGTTCAGCCGCAGCGGCTGAGGGTTACTTCAGGCCCGGCACACCGCACCTAGAGCGGCGCCAGGCAGAAGCCCAACGGGTCTGGGGGTTGTTGCAGGGCGGTGAGCTGCACCTGCCGCAGGAGGGGGAAATGGAGCAGGGCTGTGGATACACGACCACCGGCTGAAACTCCCGGGCCAGAGCAGCAGCCCAAGCCGCCGTTCAACCGCGAGCGGTTCATCTTTAAGACCCTGGCGGTGGTGATCGGCACCCAGCTGCTGATCTATTCCCTCGCCGCTGGGGTCTGCGGCCAGCGGGCGCTTGAGGGCCGTCCTGTTGGTCAGGTCTGCCCCGGCACGCTGGAGCAGTTGCAGGGCGGCTTTGATTCCACCCTCAAGCTGCTGCTGGCTCTGCTGGGTGGGGCAGCGCTGGCGCGGATGGCGCCTCCATCTTGAGCACGATCAAGCTCTTGCGCTCACGGACTAGGCCGCAACACCAGCCAAACAATCAGCAGCATGCTGCCGGTGCTCACCAGCGTAAAAATCCAATCGGCGTAGGGAGTCCAGGGCATCCACCCAGCCTGCACACCTCGGAGAAGAGGCTGAGCACGGTGTGCCTAGTACGCAATGGGGTAATGGGGACTAGGCGTTGCCAGGAGGGAAACGGGTGCAAATCATCGAGAGGCCTGATTGGCGGTGGCCTATGGAGCGGCCTATGGGTCCTCCCTGGTCCGATTGGATTGTGGATAGTTTCGCGCCGCAAAGTATCTCTAGGCACAACCTAAAACCTATGAGACAGTAAACATCTAAACCACAAAAGAGTCCGCTAAGGTATAAGCAGCCCCACCCCTGTCTCCGGGGATGTGGGCCTGTCCCTCCTAAACCTTAAAGAGGACACATGCCTATCTCGATTTCAGATGCCGCGGCTGCTTTGGGGTTTCGGTCCCGGTCCACTCTTTACCGGCTGCTGGAGCAGGGACTTCTGAAGGACTGGGAAAGGGAAGGCCCGAAAGGTCAGCGCTGGCTGGAGCTGGAGGGCCTCCAGGCCAGGGTCCAGAAGTGTGTGCGTCTTCAAAGCAACAGCCCCAGGGAGAATGCGGATTTAATGGAGGTGGACCGCCGAACCCTGACCAAAGAGACATCGGACGCCTCACAGTTCTGGCAGCGGGTGGCCCCGGTGGCCAATGGGTTCCTGGATGTCAGCTGCTGGGGGCCGCCGCCGTGGTCTACGGATCGGTGGGTAACCCTTTGCCATGTACTGGAGATGGCCATGGAAGAGGTCCAGCTGGAGACCTCCAGAGATGTATCCGGACATCTGAACAACCCAGTTACTACTGGGATCTGAGCGGACTTCCCAAGTGATAAGCGGAGGCCCACACGCCCTACCGGGTCTGCCTCGGCCATGCGGCCCAAGGGTGAGACCCTCCTACAAGCTCCCGAGGCCATGGCCCAGGCCGCGGCGGACCTTCTGCTGGAGGTGATGCAGGACCCGGGCCTCCAGACCCGTTACCTCCGAGATGTCCTCCCCCTGGTGGCTGAGGTCCACCTGGGAATGAGCTGGGCCGAGACCCACTGAGGCCGTGGGGCTTGATTCTTTCCACAATGGAAGCCCCTCAGTCACCACGCCCTAATCATTCGGATTCCTGGTAGCGCAGTTCTTCTCTAAGTGTTTCAGGCATTCGGACCACTCTTTTCCAGTCTTTGAGCACTGAGCGATTTCCTCCGGGGTGACTTCGCAAAGCGGAGAAGAAGGCTTCGGTTGAGATGAAAAAACAGAGGGGCAGCTGATGTACTCAGAAGCGCAGTATCTGAGGTAAACATCTAAAGCAACGAGGGACGCCCCTCCTAGAACCACTAAGCAAGCTCCCCGCAGGAGCCATTTGGTCATCGGATCCATAGGTGCAGGCTCGCAAGGTCTAGTCAGATTGTCCACAGAAGGACGTCTGAAGATGTCTCTGGAGCTCTCCAGCCTGCTAGCCCAGGCCTCCCCCCGAAAGCCACGGAGGCCGGTGGCGGAGAGGATGCTCACCATCCGGGTCTGTGATGTCCGGCCCCTGGTGGAGGTGAACCAGCAGACCATCCGCCTCCCCCAGATGGGTGATTCCCTTTCCCTCCTGTGGAGGTGGCGGAGCGGGGGATGCCTGGGGCCTGAAGCGGCCTCGGCCATGAACGCCAGACAGAGACAAGCCAGGGAGGGGAGGCCCGCAGCAGAGCCCCAGCTGGACCGTGGAGCCACCGGAGGATGGCATCTGGATCTGGTCTGCCCGCTCTGCTCCAGAACTTGCCGAAGACTGTTCGCTCCTCGCTGGAGCCAACCCGCCCGGCCATCCAGTAGGCCCTGGGGATGCCGCTCCTGCCACCGGGTGACCTACGAAAGCAACAACAGGCCCGGAAGCAGCAGAGGCCGCCGCCTGTCCCGTGTCAATCAGGTTGATGGGCGCTCAAACAGATTGTCGTCGGACAGCCGCCCTCCCAGCTCCCGCTACCGGAAGCACGAGGAGGCCGCCCTGAAAATCCGGAGGGATTTCATGGGGGTGGCCCCGGAGGAGCTCCACCTCCCGAGCCTGTTTCTGGCCTGGAAGCCTCCCGGTTCCACCCTTCACTGGGAGAGATGGGAGGCCCTCCGCCAGCTATGCCTGGCCCACGAGAACCTCAGCATGGCCGCCTGGTCTGAAGCCATCCACCGCCTGGCTCTCCAGGTGGGGGTGGATGCCGAGGCCCCGGACCACAGGCTGGAGTTCAGTAGAGCCCAGGAGCTGCTGAAGGAGAACAGCTGGGCGGACCAGACAGAGCAGCTGGTGAGGCAGGGGGTGGCAGCTGCCTGGACCTGGCATCCCCCCTTTATTCACGCGAGAATAGAGTAAGTAGCCTCACATGATCCTTGACAAAATCAAATAATCTTTCAGTCATTATTGCCTGTCTAGTCCTGGCTGTGTTGCCTGCATGGGGTCACGATCAGAGCGATTGGGGGAATAAAACACCAGATTGCCTCCAGTTGGCTTACGCAATAATGAACGGAGAGATAGGATTTTCAAAGGGATCCGTCTATGGGGACCTCCTCCCTGGAGCGCTGATCGATGGGCCGGGCTGGCAGGTGTTATTCAAATAGCCAATAAGGCATTAACTCCTCCCGCCAATTGAATTCCCTCAGATATACTGATCTTTACTATTGGCAGACAGAGGAAATAATTTCCTCTCCCACGCTGCCAGGATTGAACTCCTTAAGCTCGACATATCTACCTTCTGGCTGAAGATTGTAAGCGTATATCTGGAGTATCTTGCGTGCGCAAGACACATAGAGATAAGCCTCCTCGCTGGACATATAATCTGAGCGCATGCCATAACTTTTAACCATACTCAAAAGCCATGTGAGGACATTTCCATAATATGGATGCTGAAAATCCCAATGATTTTCCTTGTTAACGTAGTAAATTTGGCCGCTGGTGGTCTCCGCAATCTTGACCCAAGGATCCACAGAAGAGGGACATAAATACTTGTATGCAATCCAGCCCATGGAATCCTTGCTAGTTGCTGGCGTGATCCAGTTTCTCAAGGGAGAAGTATCTTCGCTCCGATAAGATCCGTCATCGCATTCGAACACATATCGCTCTCTTTGGGTAATCCCAGCGAGCAGATAAGAGAAATCAGCCCGCCTGTAGACAACCCCCTTGTAATTAACGCTCTTGATATTCTTTATAGAGTCAAGCTTGACAAATATAGGCGAATTCCCCGGTTTGCCTCCAGCCAACCTCTCGG
>NZ_JBSYHW010000110.1:0-5228 GCF_056108345.1 Cyanobium sp. NIVA-CYA 375
GACGATTGCCTAGATGCACCAGCATGCAGCCCTGAAAGGGAGCGGCTTGAGGTCTTGACTGTTTTAGTTGACGACTATGAGGCCAAGCATCACCCCATCAGTCCACCTGAGCCCATTGCGGCGATTGAATTTGTGCTGGAGCAACAGGGACTCTCGCGGAAAGATCTGGAGGACGTGATCGGTAGCAGCGGACGTATCTCAGAGGTGATGAACAAACAACGCCCGCTGATGTGCTGATTCGCAGCACAGGGGACTCACTGCCAAAACGCGTCACGGCCCGCGTGGCGGTGTAGGCGCTGTTCATGGCGTCGGCCAGCGGCCGTCCACCAGAAACTGCGTTCGTGTGAACTGGGCTGTAAGTCCACCACCAAAGCAAACCGCCGTCACGCCCTCAGCGGTGATCTCCAGGCTCCAGTCCTGAAAATCAAAGGGAGTACTGCTAAAAGCGAAGGGCGTCATCACCCCCACAACTGGCTGAGTCTCCGGTGAGCGGGCCGAAGGCGCTTCAAAAGCCTGAACCTGCCGCTTACGCATGCCGTCGCCGCAGTGTTGGCTGGCCGCATAACTGCAGGGGTCAGTGATGCTGTCCAGCGCCTCGGGTGTGAGGTGTTGCTGTAAGGCCAGGCCGCGCTCTGCGTTGATCTCCACTGCGAAGGCTGTTTGCTGGCGTTGGATGCGGCCTCCGCCGGGTAGCGGTGAACCTTCCAACTGCCTCAGGGCATGGAAGGCCCGCTCTGCCAGGGAGGTTTCTAGCTCCCGTGCTGCATAGAAGAGATGGCGCTGATGGGCCCGGCCGAATCGCGAGCCACTTTCCAGGGGCGGGTAGCGAAATGGGGTGAGCAACAGACGATGGGAAGGCAGGGGGCGCCCATCTCCAGCCTCCGGCCAGTCGCTGGGGATGGGCGGCTTGACGCCTTCGATCAACTGCTCCAGGCGTGCTTGCTCACGCAAGCCGTCTACCAGGTCGGCCGTGCCGCTCTCGCCCTGGCGGTCAGTGATGCGATGGACAGCCCCGCGGAGGGGAGACAGTGGGGCCGCGCCGCAATCAGCCGCGTAGGCCATCGAGGTAATTGGCAACGCGGTTGAGCCCTTCGATGCGAGTCAGCAACAGCCGTGGCGGCTGCTCACTGAGGTGGTGGTTGGGTTGCTCCATCCAATGGCGCATCAGATCCCGATCGCCTCCGCAGAGGGCATGAAGGCTCCGGTACACGCGCAGCAAAAGCAGCGCCAACTCACCTTCCTTGGTCTTGGGATCTAGGCCTGTGCGGTCGATCGTGGTGCGGTGTTTGCCCACCACAGCACTGAGCTCTTCCTTGCTGAGCCCCAGAACCTGGGCAGCACGACCGCAGGCCTGCGCTACCAACTGGGCATCGGATTTGGTGAGCGACTCCTGGGAAAGCGGAGCTACGGCAGGCGGCATCGGAGAATCCAAACTGTTTTGCAGATGCACGCATCATTGCCCAGATCGTGCATTTAAACAACTCACCAGGCGAACCTGGGCAGGATTTCTTGCTGATCTACCGGAGAGCTGCACCGTGGCGGTGTAGGCGCTGTTCATGGTGTTGCGGCCAGATCCAGGCGTTCACCGGTGCGGCCGACTGCAACCCAGCGACGGCCGCCACCGAGCCGGCGGCTGTGCTGCTGGGCCAGCTCGGCCCAGGGCAATTCGAGCTCGCTTGCCAGCTGGGCAGCCAGGCGCACCACCTTGATGCGGGTGAGGTGGCCTAGAAGCTCATCCAGGAGCGGCAGCCGCAGGTTGCGCGTGCTCTCCACCAGCTGGCGCACCTCCTCCAGGCCTTCGAAGCTGCCGGTTTCGCTGAGCAGCTCCAGCAGGGCGCGCTCCGGAGCGGACACAGGCAGCTCTGGATGGCCACCGACCAGGGGTGCCAGCCCGAGCCCCGCTGGCAGCTCGGGACCAAAGATATGAGCGACGCGGTAACGCACTTGCACGACGCCATCCAGCCAACGGGGCAGGCGGGCCGGCTGATCACCCCAGAGCACCACGGTTTCCCGGTAGGCCAGGTTGTGATGGACACCGCGCCAAGCCAGGGCCGTTTTGCCGGCTACATGCAACCCCGGCACCTGCTGCGCCAGGAAAGCCAGGCAGGCATCCCGTTGCAGCGTGTCGCCGGGAAGCCCGTAGGCACCGCGGCCCAGGCGCAGCAACCAGCCCGAGCGCACCAGCGCGGAGGCCCGCTTGGCCGTGATGCCATGGGCGGCCAGTTTCTCCATCCCCAGGGGGCCACCGCGAGGCAACTGCGCCAGGGGCTCCTTGAATGAAAAACGAGCTGCAGATCGTTCCATGACTGAACTGTAGCCAACTTTCCATGCAGTCCCAATGAGTGGCCGCGCCCGACCGCTTGAGGCGCCCCAGGTTGGCCCGCATGGGATTTGAGCGTCAGATCACTCCATCAGTGAACTAGCGCAGGTTTTTCATGCTGCGTGCTCGCGGATGGTGATGTCCCTGCGGCCTGCGCAATCGCCGCCGCCACCAGCTCCAGCCGCTGCTCCAGGAACCGCTCAAAATCATCGACCCAAAGCCCCGACTCATCCCCATAGGGAATCAGGTGGCTGGCGAGCACGGTTTCCATCGGGAAGCCCGGCTCCTCCCGCAGTTCCGCCATGTACTCGGATGGGGCGGAATAACTGATGTGTTGATTGGTCTCTCTGTCGATCAGGCAGCGGTTGAGCACGCAGTCCCGCTTGCGAGCTTCCACTCCCTGCAGTTCGAGATGGTGGGCCGGGAAGATGTGGTGGTCATCGATGCCGCTGCTGGCTAGCAGCTGCTCGTTGAGCACGGCACGGCTGTGGAAGTCGAGCGGGCGGTTGCCGCTGGCGAGGATCAGGCAGATGGTGGCGCGGTAGAGGGAGCGCTGCCTGGGGGTGACATCGCGCAGTAGCTCGGGGTTGAAGTGGAAGCCGCGCACGTTTTCAGGTGCCGGGGCAGCTGAGTCGTTGAGCCAGGGGATCAGCTCGCCCACGTCGCGGCCGCTCTGGGCGTTGGGCGACTTTTCGTAGGCCTGGCTGAAGGCCGAGCACCAGAACCAGCGCTTGATCTGCTCGCGCTGGGCACCAACGGCCACACCCTTGCTGGCGCCGGCAACGGCGAGGGCTGCGGCCATGGGGGAGAGCATGGTGTTGAACGGCAACCAGCGGGCCTCGAGCACCCAGCAGTCATCGTGGAGGATCGTGAGGGAGAGCGCCAGGGCCCCAATCACGGGTTGCCACCACTGGATGACGGTGCCGGCGGTGAGGTTGAGCACGTCGCCGCGCTTGCAGCTGGGAGTTTTACCACCGGCCAGGGCGATGGCCATCAGCACGTAGTAGGGGTCAACATCGAAGTGGGCGATCAGCGGGTGATCGCTGCGGGCCTGCTCCCAGAGCTCGCGCAGCTTGAGATCTTGACTCCAGAAACGGGCGGTGAGTAGCTCAAACACGCTGAGCTTCACGCCGGTGCGGTTGAGCGTCTCGAAGATCGTGCAAAGAGCCGCTGGCTCGGTATCGGCGGACAGGGTGACAACGGGGAAGACGTATTGATCAATGCGGTTGATCCACTGGGCCTCCAACTCCTGCAGCTGATCTTCCAGCTGGTCGCGCTCTGCTCCCTGACGGGTGCGAGCGACCTGGGAGGCCCACTTGGAGAAACCGGTGCTGCCCTTGTGAAGCGTGGAAAGTGGCATGAGCAGCTGCTCGGCTTGCCACTCAATGGCCTCTCGCTTAGCTACTGCACCTTTGGTACGCCGTAAGTAGTCAATGGCGTCCTCAAAGTCAGCGCCGTCGATCAGGGCGTGGATGTCGAGGTAGTAGCGGTGATCGCCAACGCCGTAGAAGGCTTGATAGAGGGAGGTGAGCCGCTGCTGGCCGTCGAGCACCAGGAAGGTGTGCTCAGATGCGGGTGGTGGAGCACCTTCGAACTCACGACTGGAGAAGGCGCGCTGCCGGTCGCGCACGCGCAGGATGCTGCCGGCGGGGTAGTTATTGGCGATCGAGACGATCAGGGCCTGGGTGGCACTGGGCTCCCAGACGAAATCGCGCTGGAAATCGGGCAACACCATGTCGCCGCTGTGGATCCGATCCAGCAGATCGAGGAGTGGCTTGGAGTTGGTGTCTTCGTAGATAGTCATGCATCGATGCCCTCCTTCTCGAAGAACTCCCAGGCGATCCGGTAGTCCTCTACCCGATCACAACGATCAAAAGGCGCCTCATAAGTGATTATGTGCTCGACAGGTCCACCCGGAAGAGTATCGTCAACTACTCGATGACAAACATTCCCATCAGTCAATGCACTTGCCTTTTCCCAGCTACTTTGTTCGTTATGCTCTGCGCATTTGATTTTGCGTGGCAATGCCAATCCCGATAGTGATTTACTTGACGTAAAGACAATTGCTCCGGCTTTGTCGTACCAAGTGCCTAATTCATTTTGTTGGAGAACCGGAAATTGAATTACGTACATTGCAATAAGCTCGTCTAGATTCAGGCCGAGCGCCATGGCCGCCAGGACATCAATCTCAACAAATGCTTGCCTGCGCTCGTAGGCGTTTCGCAAAGGGAATGAGTGGCTCCATTCTGAGCAGAGCCTGGCTGGATTTATCGGAGTAAGTCGTACATCTGATTTCGTCCATCCTGTAAATTCAGAGCTTGCAAAGATATTTCCCGGTAAATATTGGGCAACGTATCTATTTGTACAATTTAGCAAGATACTTCTTGCTATAAGCGAGTCTTCGATCTTCTTCGGCGGATTTGATGGTAGCGGCAAGGAAAGAGCGAGATTCTTCCTGAAGTCACTTCGGCCTGATGTTTTTATTATGAAGTCATAAGGCAAGGACTGAAGGTAGGCGCTACAAAGCGCTGCTCCATATTGATCCTTGAAAGAAATGGAGAAGATGCCGTCTAGATGCTTGCATCTCTCGGGAAGAAGTGCTGCTCTTAAGGTTCTCGCTGTTTCGAGGTCGAGAGCTCTGACGATTCCAACGCGGAAGGGGTTTGAAGCTTTCTGCCGCTCTGGGTCGACACTGTTGGGTGCAAGCTGATATATACACCTTGGCAGGTATCGCTCGGCAAGGGTTTCAACTCTAACTAGGTCAAATTGTCGAGAATTTGTGGAGTCTCTTCGTGGAGACTTGTAGAATGCATTGCCATTGGAGACATGAGCCCCCCCCCAGTTTCAGGAAAGTTGTCACCCCTCTGATCAGTACATCCGGGGGCTTGAGGACATGACTAATGCGTCG